>JALUEN010000085.1 GCA_027052755.1 bacterium
TCTCAATGTTCTCCTTGTTTTACATACCATGTATATTCACTATAGCGGTTATATGGAAGGAGTTTGGGGGTGTATGGGCTTTGCTCAGCTCGCTGATAAACCTAGTTACCGCTACTGCGGTAGCGATGCTTTTCCTGTGGATAAGGTGAGCGACTGAGGTGGATGAGATGGTTAGGTACGGCGAGGAATTTATCCTATCCATAGACCCTGGAACCTTTAAGTGTGGAATTGCTGTCGTTAACATTAGAAATCACGAGATGGTTTTCAGGAAGATAGTCCACGTGAGTGAGCTCTTGGGCATAGTTGAGGTTCTAGTAGAGGAGTTCATGCCTAAGGTGATACTTATAGGAGACGGGACGGGACATAAGTTTATACGGGACTTACTAACTAGAAAACTTCGGGGAAAACCTCATCTAAAGGTGGTCCCTGAGAGGAACACTACGATGAGAGCTAGACAGCTTTTCGTCTCTGAGGCTAGGAATCCATTGGAGGGGCTTATAAAATTCCTTAAATCTTTCTTTGTAGAGGTAGATGATTTAGCTGCTTACATAATAGCTTTAGATTACCTGATGGGAAACTTGGACCGCCACGATGAGAGACGAAGGGAGAGAAAGGAGAATAACAAAGGGAAATAAGAACCGGAAAGGGTGTTGGCTATGCCAGAGTTACGTAAAGATCCGATAATCGGCAGGTGGGTTATAATAGCTACGGAGAGAGCTGCTCGTCCATCTGATTTTAAACATCAGGAGCTTATCTCTCCCCCATCTAGGGAGCCTAAGAACTGCCCCTTTTGTGAAGGGCATGAGTATATGACACCTCCTGAGGTCTTAGCTTACAGACACCCTCACACGAAACCTAATGGGCCTGGTTGGTGGGTTAGAGCTTTCCCTAACAAGTACCCTGCTCTCAAGAGCAATTTGGAACTGGTGAAGAGAGGAGTAGGGGTATATGATATGATGAGTGGGTTTGGTGTGCACGAGGTGATAGTGGAGACACCAAACCACAAGGCAACACCTTTAACCATGACCCAGAAGGACTACGAAGAGGTAATATGGGCTTACAGGGATAGGATCGTTGCTCTCTCCAAGGACCCTAGGATTAAACACGTGATAATATTTAAGAACCACGGTCGTCAAGCTGGAGCTTCCTTGGAGCATCCTCACTCTCAACTGATAGCTATCCCTGTTATACCAAGAACAACAAAAAACGAACTTGACGGAGCGAGGATATATTACGAGCTCAGAGATAGGTGTATATTCTGTGATATAATCTATCAAGAGCTCTCACTACAGGAGAGGGTAATCTTTGAGAACCGCTCATTTGTAGCTATTACCCCTTACGCTTCTAGGTTTCCCTTTGAGATCTGGATACTACCTAAGGAACACTCTCATAGGTTTGAGGAGATAGAGAAGAACCAAGTGGTAGATCTAGCGGAGACGCTTAAGGTAGTACTGTCTAAGCTATACCTCCTCCTTAATGACCCACCCTACAACTACATGCTTCACACCTCTCCCGTATCATCTAACCACCGGGAGTACTATCACTGGCACATAGAGATAATCCCACGACTCACACATGTGGCCGGTTTTGAGTGGGGAACTGGGATGTACATTAACCCTACTCCGCCAGAACAAGCCGCTAAGCTCTTGAGAGAACAGGAGATCCCCTAACCACCTTGAGGTATTTAACTCTTTTTTAAGTTGGAAAAAAGTTTTTAAAGGGGGAAGTACCCTTAGATTCTAGAAAATAACTGAGAACCGAGTTATACTAAATACTCACGGAGGTGATAGTAAGTGGTTAAGATATTAGTGGTTGATGATGAAAAGAACATAGTGGAGCTAATAAAGTTTAACCTACTTAAGGAGAACTTTCAGGTGATAGAGGCTTATAACGGTATTGACGCGCTTAAGATATTTCGTCAGGAAAAACCAGATCTAGTAATTCTTGACATAATGATGCCAGGTATGGGAGGACTTGAGGTCTGCAGGCAAATAAGGAAGGAGAGCAAGGTACCTATCATAATGCTTACCGCTAAGAGCGATGAGATTGATAAGGTGATAGGTCTAGAGCTGGGAGCAGATGACTACGTAACGAAACCCTTCAGCCCTAGGGAGCTAGTGGCTAGGGTTAAGGCTATATTAAGGAGGACTAAAGCATCTAGACACCAGGAACAGGAGGAGTACAGGATCGCAGAGTTCACTATTAACTTCGCTAAACGGGAGGTCAGGGTTAGGGGTAAGCCAGTTTACCTTAAACCCAAGGAGTTTGAGCTCTTTAAACTGTTAGCCACAAATCCTGGAAAGGTATTTACTAGGGATTACCTACTTGAACAGATATGGGGGTATAACTACCTAGGGGATACTAGGACAGTGGATGTCCATATGAGGAGGCTTAGGAAGAAGATAGAGGAGGATCCTAGTAACCCTAAGTATCTCAAGACCGTTCACGGTGTGGGTTACAAGTTCCACTATGAGCCAGAGGAAGAGGTATACTAAAACCAATATCCTTTTACACCGTCCTGATAGCCCGGATGATTTTCGGGTAAATGAGGTTATCGCCCTCCCTGAGGGAACCCTGAACCTTGAGAGTCCCAGGGATGGTTTTAAAGCTATACTTGAGATCTACAGAGATAAGATATTGGAGTACATCAACTCCACTAAGATCTTCTACCTCCTCTTAGAGCTGGAGAAGTATAACTTGGATATAGTATCAGTTGTAGGTAAACTCTCAAAGCTTCTAAACGTTAAGGAGAGGAGAATTATTGTTCCGGGGACAAAGGATAAGAGGGCTTTAACGAGGAGCCTTATAGCTATAGAGGTGGAGAAAGTCTCTGAGCTGGAGCGCTTGATTGACTGGCTCTCAAAACTGCCTAAGAGGGTTAGGCTAGCTAACGGCTGGTTTAAGATCCCGAGAATAATAGGTATATCAAGCCAGCGTCCGAAGAGCTCCTGGATACAGGCTAACTACTTTGAGATTAAGCCACCCCTACAGTTGACAGATGCTTTAAGAAAAGCAGTTCAGCTACTTCGCTCAGTTGAGATACCTAATTACTTTGGAGAGCAGAGGTTCGGATCTTTACTATCTAATCCTCCAGAGGAGGGAATTCTCTTTATCCCGCAGTTGGTTTTACAGCGGAGGTACTCAGAAGCTCTGCAAACACTCCTAACCGTTCCTATGGAAGGCGACCCCAGGGAGCATAGGCGATTTAAGAGGAAACTTATGGAGTTCTTCTCAAAGGTATCACCGCGAGCCCCCGGAGCTTTAGCTGACCTGAGGTTATTCCTCCCTAAGAATACCTTTTACTCAAGTTTAGCTTCCTTCTTAGAGAACAGGGTACTCTCTGAGACCACTGCTAAGAAGGCTCTGGATTTGATAAACGAGAAGTTAGTTAGGTTATGGGTTAGCGCACTTCAATCCTATATTTGGAACGAACTTATTAAGAGGGTTATCATGAAGGGGTTTAAACCTGAGGAACTTATATGGATAAGAATCTCCAGGTGGGCCTATCCTATAGGCCCGAGAAGTGATAAGCTAGAGGGCTGGAGAGAGTTTAATGAATACATAAGAGGTACCTTGGGAGAGACTTTGGAATTACCCTGGAAGAAGGTTGAGTATCCACCACAGATTCAACCTATCTTTGATGAGATCATGAGGGAGTTGAGGATTGATACCTTGAAGTTTCAGCTGAGAAACTGGTACACCTTCCCGTCAAAGCGTCCTACCCTCTTGAGACCAGAGGATCTGAAGGTCTCCCCACTTAAGGGGGGAGTTAAATTATCGTTTAAGTTGCCAAGGGGATCTTACGCTACTCTAGTCCTGGGCGCTTTAGAGGGCCTCCTTCCCGCTGAGGGAATTCAGCCTAATAGGAATACTGCTCATAGGAGTGAAAGGGACCTTTAGCTTACCCTTTATACCCATCACTACCTAGTTGATTTTTAATTGAAACCTACTGGAAGCTAGCGTTTCCTATTATGGCTTGGATAAGCCCACATCCGAATATAAGTAGGGTCAAGAAGCAGACTGTTAAGAGCCATATTATTAAGTTGCTGAGAATATTCGTTCCTAGAATTATGTAAACCTTCCCTGATTCCCAGTTCCTCTCAGGGTTATTCGTGAGCGCTGGTAGTATAAATACTGAAACTCCCATCACTAAGGCAAGTATCACGAATATTATCTCAGAGATGAAACCGATAACAGGAATTATAGCTAAAAGTGCTAGCGGGAAACCAGCGATAGATAAGGCTAGCCATAGCGCCATGAGTATGACGAGAAAACCTTTAAAATACCTCTCAAACTCGGCAGGGTCCCATTTAAAGAGGTTTACTAGGATCACTTTAGAGATAAAGAAGGACAGATATAAACCTATTATCCAGAATACAAGGAATATCAGGTTGACAATAATGGAGGCACCACAACTAATAGCGTAGAGTACTAAATGTCCTATAATCCCTTCCTTTACCCCAACAGAGAAGGTGATGGCGCCAGAAACTAAGGATGAGTAGAAGGTGTAGTAGATAAGTGTGGAGATCACGGACAGTATATAGAAGGCCAGGGCGGATGATATGATAACGGAGTTTAAACTATATGTGTCTGCGATATCTGCTGTTTTCTTAGGGGCCTTAATTATGCTAAGCGCTTCGGTGAATATCAAAAGGGTTCCCCCCCTGTTAAGACGTTTTCAAGTATTATGTATTTAAGCTACCT
>JALUEN010000086.1 GCA_027052755.1 bacterium
CCCATTTACTGACTGGCTTAACCAATATACTTCTTATTCCCATTTTATTTGCAGCCCATATGTCAGTGAAAATCTGATCCCCAATAATGACCACCTGATCCTGAGGGAGACCAAGTATTTTCAAAGCCTTCTTTATCCCCTTCAGCCTAGGCTTCACAGCTCTAGGGATATAAGGTACATCCAGCTCCTCACACAGTTTCTTGACCCTGAAAGCTAAACCGTTAGAAACAACGCAGATCTTAAACCCCATCTCCTTCGCTCTCTTTATCCAATCCTTAACCTTTTCATCAAAGGTGTAGCTGTACCAAGGGAGTAAGGTGTTATCTAAGTCAATGAGGAGACCTCTAATCCCCTCCTCCTTCAGTTTCTGAAGGTCTATATCTAGAATTGAGTTATAATACTCATCAGGTGAGAAGTTCTGGATAATTATACGACTTAACCATCCTCTAGGTCTCTCCCTAGGAGTCCCCTCAAACTTTGAACGAGAGCTACTCATGTTTCTACTCTACTAAGAGGTTTATCTAAAGTCCTTAAAGAATATCTTCTATCAAATCCGAACTCTAACCTTTTAATATAGGGGCAACAATTTGCAAGGCTGTCATGGGTATTCACAAACCAGTAATGCTGAAAGAGTGTTTAGATATAGTATTACACGAAAAGCCTAATGTATGGGCAGATCTGACATTAGGTTCAGGTGGACACACCTCAGAGGTCTTGAGGGAGTTAAGGGAAAAGGCTATCCCTTTAGATCTCGTCTTCCTCAGCGATGCAGATCCCAGGGCTATAGAACTCTTCAAGAAGGAAAAGCTTTCCGCTATAAGAGAATACTTGGGTCCAAATACAGAGCTAATTATAGAGAACCTGTGGTTATCTGAGGCCATATCTAAACTGAGAGAGTTCCTCGCAGAGGAGAGATTCCTCAGGAAAAACGTAGTGATAATGGTAGATTTAGGGATATCACTTGATCAGGTGGAATTCAGAGAGGGCTTTGGATACAAACACGATACACCCTTAGATATGAGGTTCAACCCTACTCAAGGAGTTCCAGCTAGTGAGCTAATAGGTTCCCTGTCTATAGATCACCTAAGTGATATCCTCAAAAATTATGGAGAGATCAGACACCCCTATAAACTAGCGAGAGCTATAAAATCAGCTCACTCAAGAGGTAGACTTAGAACCACAGGTGATTTAGTAAAAGTCCTAAAAGCTAACGTCCCAGAGGTTATACTGAAGAAAACCTTACACAAAGTCTTCCAAGCCCTTAGGATAGCGGTTAACGATGAGTTAGGGGATTTAAAGAGGTTTACCGAGAAGCTAAGGGACCTTGAGCTAGACATGCAGATAACCTTGCTAGCTCTAACCTACCACTCACTGGAGAGAAGGGTAATAAAACCCCTGAGATCCAAATGGAGGCTTCTGAAAAAGCTCAGACCAACAGAGGAGGAGATCAAGGAGAACCCCTCCTCTAGAAGCGCTATCCTCTATATCTTCCGATATTCACCGTTAGGGAAAACATGCAGATAGGGATCATAGAGGAGAATCAAACAGCCGATTAGAAAAATATAAGGAGAGCGTTAGGAGGATTTGATATGGGTTCAAGAGGTATCGCATCAGGGGAGAAGGAGAGAGAGATTCAAGGCTCTATAGAAGAGCTAGCTAAAAGCTTACTAAAACTTTTCTGGGAGAAGCCGGAGCGAAGTCCTAAAGAGCTGAGGGAACTGCTTAATATAGACTCTAAAGCGCTCCGAAAAATTATCTCCTACTTGAGGAAAAGAGGTTTCAAGGTAACTTATGACAAGAAAGGCAAGGTCTATAAAATAGATTCAATCTCTAAGAGCAGGATAGCTTCACTACTCGCGCTCAGCCTGATCTATAGGCGAACTAATGACCCCGAGCTCAAGTCTGAGTTGATAAACTACATTACTCAAGAGTTTAACCTAGAACCTTTTACAGTGATTGAGATAGAGGATTTCAGTGGTTTCAGGGAACACCTATTGATGTCTGTAGAAGGTATTAACTTAAACCTGTTCTGGAAGATACAGGAAGCGATAAAGGAGAGCAAAGAGCTTAGGATAATCTACAAAGAATCCTCTGAAACGCCTCTCCAGTGGTTTATCGTTAGACCTATATACCTAGCGCTCCTTAAAGGCTTTTGGTACCTGATAAGTTATGAACCTGGTGAGGAGACAGTAAAGCTATATAAATTAGATAACATAGAGTCGGCTTTTTACACAGGTAGAACCTTTAAAGTCAGCGAAGGGTTCTTTTTAGAGGATCACCTCCCAATTTTAGCCTATTATCTACGCCCTAAGAAAAAATACCAGGTTAAGGTGGTCTTTGATAAAGGCATGGAATGGGTAGCAGACAGGATCTGGCATCCAACCCAAGAGGTATCGTTTACACCTGATGGTAGGCTAGTTCTAACAATGACTATAGCGAACACCGAAGAGTTTTTCTGTTGGTTAGCCTCCTTTGGGTATAGAGCGAGACTAGTTCACCCTAAGGGGTTAATAGAAGCTTACAAGAGCTTTATCAGCCTGATCCTAAACTTGTACTCAGAACAAGCCAGTTTAACGGATGAGGAATTATCCTCTAAGCTGAAGCATCTCTCTGATGATGAGAAGAGAGCGCTCCGTGATGCTGTTATGGAAACCCTCAGAGAACCTGAAGAGAACTGAACGCGGAGAGGGGATAACTTATGGTTCCAGCTCTCCAACTCACTAATATACTGAGCTCTCAAACAGGGGATATCATACTTCAAGTGCTTATGGCGATAACCTTAGCAGCAGCAACTGGTTTAAGGGCCTTCTTACCACTCTTTATAGTATCTATCGCCGCACATTTCTTTGGATTGCCACTATCTGATAGCTTTAAATTCCTTGGCGATTCAAGAGCAGTCTTCGTTTTCGGACTAGCTACTTTAATAGAGATCCTGGGTGATAAGATTCCAGCGGTGGATAACTTCTTAGACTCAGTCCAAACCTTCCTAAAACCAATACTAGCGCTGTTAGCTAGTGTAGCGGTGCTATCTAAGCTAGATCCCTTACTAGCATTAGTTATCGCTATCGCTATAAGTGGTACGGTAACTTTGCCTACTCAACTTACAAAAGGTGGAGTTAGACTCGTCTCCAGCGGTACCACAGGTGGTATAGCCAATCCATTTATCAGCATCATAGAGGATATAATCTCACTCATCCTTTCATTGCTAGCTATTCTCTTTCCACTAATAGCGATAGCCCTGGTCTCATTACTCTTGATCCTCATCTTTAAAGTAAAAGGGAGAAAGATAACCTCTGAGGAAGCTAAATAGGAGGATTTCCCTTAAATTAAGTTTAATAAGGAATTCTGTGAATTAACGTGAGCTTTATAAGGAGGGGTAGATATGGAGGAACTCCTTGAGAAGTTAAGCAAGATCGCTAATGTTAAAGCCGTAGCTCTAGTTGACAGCAGTGGCGCTCCAGTATCCTACAGTAGTAGTGATCCTGATTTTCAGATTGAGTACCTATCATCACTGATCCCCTTAATAGCTAATCCATTGATAAGCGCTCCAGCAGAGCTAGAGGAAGCTCAGCTAGGCAACTTCAAAAGCGCTATGTTAGAATATGATAACTATACCCTCATGATATACTCCCTGTCAGAAGGTGCTATGTTCCTCGCGACCCTTATAGAGAAGAACGCTCCTAACCTAGGTCTAATCATGTTACACAGCGAGAACGTAGCTAATCAAGTAGCTACAATGATCTAGGAACTTCCCCTAACTGGGGTGGGATTAGATGGTATGGTGGATATTTAAGAAGAAAAAGGACAAAGAGGAGAGGGATTCTAAAGAAAAATCCCCTTCTCTAGAAAGAGAGGCTCACAAATCTAAAGAAGAAGTTGAAAGCGCAAGCGATGAAAATCATGAGGATCAACTAGAGGATTATGAAGAGGACTTTGAGGAGGGAGAGGAATACTACGAAGAATACGATGAAGAATACGAAGGAGAGGAGTATGAAGATGAATACGAATATGAGGATGAGTATGAGGACGAATACGAGGACGAGTTAGAGCAGTTAGAACAAGAGAAGGAGCCTGAAGAAGAGAGCGAGGAAGAGAAACCCAAGGGCTTTAAAGAACGGAGAAGAGAACCTAGAAAAATATTAGAGCCAGCTAGGTTAGTGAAGATAGAGATCCCAGATGGGGACTCCTACAAGAGCTTCTACGTTAGCGTAGTGGATATATCTAGACACGGGATGAAGCTGATATCTGATATTCCCATAGAACCTGAGCAGAAAATCCCTATAAAGTTCTACCTAGAGAGAGAACCAGAGGAGATAACCGCTAGAATAGCGTGGTGTAAGGAGCTGATGCCCAGACTCTTCGCTGTAGGTCTTGATCTCAGGGAGATGTCAAAAGAGCAGTACGAGAGGATAGACCAGTTCCTAGAGAAGTTCGCTCCCTATGAGGAGAGGCACGCGGTAAGGGTTAAGAGGCCCTTCTTAGTAGAAATTCTCAGCGTAGTTTCCCCTGAAACCGGTGAGGAGATACCGATAGACCAGCTAGACGAGAACTTGCCTAACAAGTTCTTCACCTATGCTACCGAGATCTCCACAGGTGGTATGAGGATCATAAATGATTTTAAGTTACCAGAAGACAAGCTGATCAAGTTTAAGATATACCTGGGTAA
>JALUEN010000087.1 GCA_027052755.1 bacterium
AGCCTATAATCCTGCTTTACTTCTTTCCTCCAGATCCTCCAGCCCCGCCGGCTCCACCTGCTCCGCCTTTGTCATTGGAGGATCCTCCTTTGCCTGATGCACCAGCTTTACCTGCAGCTCCAGCGCTTCCTCTAGAGGCACTTTTAGAAGCGCCCTTGCTCTGACCTATTCCGCTTCTCTTATCGTCTCTCTTAGAAACAACTGATTTAGCTTTATCGTTTTTCTTCCCTTTTACTGTATTCAGGTTAGTCTTCTTAGCTTCCTTAGTTTTCTCTTTCTCCTTAGCCCTCGCTTTCTTGTAAGCGTAATATAGAGCAAGTACCTTTCTCACATATTGTCTAGTCTCTTTAAAGGGTGGAATTCCTCTGTACTTCTTGACATTGCCAGGCCCAGCGTTATAGGCAGCTAGTGCTAGGTCTAATCTGCCCTTGAACTTATCAAGCATACTCCTAAGGTATTTAGCACCACCGAAGATGTTCTGCTTAGGATCATAAGGGTTCCTAACTCCTAACATCCTAGCAGTTGCAGGCATTAACTGCATCAGTCCCATCGCTCCAGCTCTTGATCTGGCTCTAGGGTTAAACCTTGACTCCTGATGTATAACCGCCTTAATTAGATCAGGATCTAAACCATATCTCCTAGCTGCTGCGTTTATGATTCCATCAAATCTAGTCCTAGAACTTCCCACTCTGAGGTTAGGTAGGTTGCCAAGTGAGATAGTGTTCCATCCCCTGGATAAGGCCTTGCTGATACCACCGAAGTCCAGCGCTCTCACTCCAAGCCCTCTCCTAGCTCCTCCTAGCCCCCTGGAGATGAGGTTACCTATCGCTCTAGGAATGGATCCTATAACTCTCGGGCTTATCATAGGTCCTATGAAGTTGGAGGGAGCTATAGAGATGGGCGAGTAGTTGGGAGTTCGCGGAACGCTCGGAAGCGGTAAACCTAATGGAGTGTAAGTGCTGTAATTAGGCACTCCATAGTTACTTAAACCTAACATGGATAAGAGTCTGCTTATCACTTGTGAGTCTAGTGGAGATAGATATGATAGGGTATTTCCTAAACTCAACCGATCAGTGAAAGGGCTTAAGTTTGAAGGGTAAGCTATTGAAGGAAACGAGCTTGGAGAGAGAGGAAAGGAGATCCTTTGGATATTTGGAAGTCCCCAGATATTCATCTTCACTCCCCCCTTTAAGAATTTTTACTTTTATTAATTTTTTAATTGACATTTACATTATAAAGGCTATTAAGGGGAAAGTTATTTAAGAAGAGTAAAAATCACTGATAAAACTTTTAACTTATTTAGATATATTTGACAAAAGTTGACAAAAATGTAAAAATTAGGAAGAGTGCATAACAGGGAGAGAATAAAAGTTAACAGGAATAACAAAAAGCTTCAGATCTACGCTCCCTTAATAAGCAGTTTTTCTATCCTCTTCGTTTTGCTGAGGAGAGACCTCCAGCTAAACCTCAAGAAGCACTAGATTACTTAGCTCGTTTCCAAGAATAGTTGGGAAGAGCTTGAAGCTTTTCTACTTTCTCTAAGTATTTAAGCTTCTTTACTCCACCTACTCTCTCAAGGTACTCCCAGAAGTCTTTTACAGAGTAAACGTACTTGTCCAGGTACTCCTTAGTACCTTCCTCTGTTTTGGTCATCTTAAGGTACTCGCCCAAGTGTTCCTCATCTGAGTAGTACATGTTCGGCATGTTTGTGGGGTGAGCTCCATAGGGTTGTTCTACTACTGCATCTACCAGAAAGTAGGGAATAACCGTTCTATATGGTTGGGATCTGATAACCTCTTCATCAACGATCTCCTCAGCTGTGATTATCAACTTCTTTGCAGCTCTTGCTAACTCAAAGTCCTCAACTAGAGCTCCATCTATCTGAGCGTTACCGTATTTATCAGCTCGGTGGACGTGGATGACGGCTACATCAGGGTAAACCGCGGGTATGAGGACTATAGGATCTCCAGAGAAGGGATCCTCTATTACTTTGGCTGCGCTCTTCTTAAATGTATCAGTACCCATCATCATCCTAGCAGGGAGGAAAGGTAATCCCATAGCTGCGGCTTTAAACCTCCACTGGAAGGCAGCGTTGCTCCACTCCGTAACAACCTTTACCTTCCCACTCTCCACTGCTCGTCTCCCCGCTGGAGATAAGCCTCTGAGCTCATGCCCGAAGGCGTAAGCTACCTCTACCTTTGAGATACACCCAGCAGCTATCAGTATATCTATATCGTGTACCGCAGTTTTAGCTGCTATGGTCAGATCCTTTATCCCCTGCCTTATCATCTCGTAGATGATAACCATGGGGACTCTCACGTGTCCGAAGCCTCCAAAGGCGATATAATTCCCGCTCTTTATAAACTTCTCTACAGCTTCTTTTGGGGACATCCTCTTGTCTATTAGAGCTTTGCTCTTGTTCTCAGAGAAGTACTTCCTAGCCTCATCAGGCGCCATCCAGCCTAATAGCGGTCCTTCTCCCTCATCTATGAGTCTCAGGGTCTTTAATGTCTTCTCCATCTCAATCCCCCCATTTAGCTGTTTACCCCAGAAGATACCTTAAACTTTCTATTCTCTTGTATAAGGTATATCCCCTCCTCTCCCTAGGTTTAGCATCTCTCCGTGTTTTTCTAGGGGGGAAATAGTGGTTAAAGGCGAGAAAATTTTAACGATTTTGTAAAAAAATCAATACATCTGTTAACCTTGAGAGCTTATACTATAAAATGAACGAGCTACTTAGAGAGCCAAGGGGGTGGAGAATATGGAGATCAGGAAGGTGAACGTTGCCAAGGTGAACTCATCCCAAAACCTTCACGCTAGCGGTGCTCCTAAGGTGAGCAAGGAGAATAAGGCGAAGGGATCTGAGGAAAGAACCCTAGCGGAGAGAATACCTGACAGCTATAACACCAGGTCCTACTACTACGACGATGCTGGAATGTACGTAGAGTTAAACCACGATAATTACGATTCTGAGTCCAGATCCTCAGCAGTAGAAACTGTTCTGAATGGACTTAATAGTTTAGCAAAGGATTTTGGTGTTTTATCAGTGATGTTATTCCCTGTCTTCATGATAGGGTTTATGTCCTTGCCTATATTAGCAGTTTACGATACCTTTGCGGATGCTTTTAGATCAGGTAGTGGAAATGCTCAGAGTGGGGGAGGAATGAGCGATTACACAGAGGGAATTCTAGCTAACGCTTAACTAGAGAGATGAGCAAATGAACTTGAGGGAATTACTAGGAGTTCAGCTTTAAAGGTCCCTCCTTTTGAGGGACCTTTAAAGTTTTCAAACTCTTCTATATAAACCTTTTCTTAATTTTCTCAATACCACTTTAAAGGCCTCTACGTTGAGATAAACTTACCCTAAGAGGTAGTGGGCAAGAAACGGTTAGTAGTTACCCTTTAAGGAGGAGAAAGGGTAAGTGAGGTAGAATCTCACCAACTCTTTTAATAAATCTAACAGTAAGTTATAAATCATTGAAAACGAGGGGTAAACTGACACCCTTTAACAGAGTAGGGCGATTTCTACTTAGAAGAGAAAAACTCTTGACAATTCCATGGCTCCAGAACCTATATTAACACATGTTTGCATTTTTTAGGCCATTACTAGATTAGTTAAGTTAGTTTTTCTTTAATATGAGGAGCTATCCTGAGGGCTAGAGCAGTTAACCCAGTGCTCATTGCCACTAGCCCTAAGCCTGGAACTGCTACTCCTAGGGCGGATAAGATCAGGTTAGAGATACCTGCTCCAAACGAGACTATGCTAAGGGTTTTGGAGACTCCATCAAGCTTACTTCGCTTAAAGGCCGCCTTAAGGTTGAAACTTTCCTTGACGGCTCTTTTCAATGATCTCAGTAGGGAGCCTCTCTTGGGTTTGAGAGCGCTCTTTATGGTTTCCCTCTCCAAGTTAACTAAGCCCTTCTCAGATTCAGCTACGTAATCTAAGAAAGCGTTATACTCCTTCATCAGCTTCCTTAAAATTTTAACAGCATCTTTATCAACTTTTGAGGGGTTTAGGATGGGCTTCCCTGCCTTATCTATCTCTAAGGCACCTGTAGAACGCAGGTGATTATACAGCTCCTCCTCTAAGCGTTTAACTTTCTCTTTTCCTTTGAATTTATCCCAATAACTTTTGACCTTCTCCTGAGGTATAGCTCCCTTATTTATTAACCTTGAGACGATAGCTCTATTAAGTGCCTTCTCTTTTGCTCTCTTCTCCATCAGGTAGAGGCCAGCGGCTAGTGCAGGAAGGGCGGCTCCCATTAGAACGGCAGGAATTGCTGGATGAATACCCGTGTACTTAGAGAAAGCTATCCAATCATGTCCTGGTATCTCGTTGGGATCCATCCAGAGGGCTGATAGCGCGTAGTAGGTATTATTAATGTGCCATCCGGCAGCTAAGGTCATAAGCGCTGCGCCTATCTTAGGATGTTTATGCCTTATCTTGTAACCTAGAGCGAAAGCTAGGAGCGCTGCCGCTTCTACTGATGTACAACCTGCAGCAGCTATTATAGCGTTTGAGGCGTTAGAGCCTATCTTCTCCCCAAGGGGCGTGAGCTTCTCTGCTACGTAGGCAGCGTATCCAGCGGCATTATCTTCGTTTACATCCTTAGCTGTTAAGAAGTTCACCAAGTTATCTAGGCTGGGTTCACTAACCA
>JALUEN010000088.1:0-1764 GCA_027052755.1 bacterium
CATTTAGAGTCGGGGCGAGCGGATTTGAACCGCTGACCTCGTGGTCCCGAACCACGCGCTCTAACCAAGCTGAGCTACGCCCCGTCTTCTCCTTTTTTAATTTAAATTCTATCAGATCCTTATGCTATCCTACCTTAACTCTTTGTAGAAGTGGATGGTAGTTGAAAGAACCTAAAGGTTTTCATTAACCTCATCAAGCCCCTTGATCTCAGCGATTTAGCAATACCTCCTATAGCTACTCCATATATCTTCCCTGTATTTGTTCTAAAGAGACCAGAGTAAGCTACAAAGGAGACGTTTACCTTCCTGCCACCTGTCTCTATGTAGCAACTATCTGAGTACTTTAGGTCCCATGTGATTCCAGTGAAACTCTCCCTAGCTCTCTTGAAATTTCTGCATTTTAACTTCTTCTCCCTTGAGAAACGTTTAGATATATCTTCTCTCCCTTGGAAGTTCCTGATCTGGGAGGCGTCCTTTAGCTCTGTTATAACTACCATTATCATATCAGTAGAATATCTTCCCGTAAATATTAAGAGCGAGTGTTTTCTCTTCTTTATCTCAACTAACTCATCTCCTATATTCATAAAGAGTCCCCATGGCTTTGAAAGAGATGAACAGACGATCACGTTACCGATAGCTGGATAGCATTTTAGATTTGAAGCTAACGACTGGGTTAGGAGGATAAGGGACATGAAGGCTATGAGAGCTATAAAACGCTTTAGCATCTATTATCCCTCCTTCCTATTTTACCTAATTATTGACTATGACTCTTTAAAGGCTATACCCTATCTAAGATAGAATTTTTTAAATATAGACCATTAACTGGAGGTGTTGCGGATGAGTCTTAACTTAGGTCCTGTTGTTACTGCTATGATAACTCCCTTTAACGATAAGTTAGAGGTTGATTACAGCGAAGCTAAGAGATTGGCTAAACACCTAGAGAAAACTGGAAGCACAGCTATACTTATCGGGGGAACTACAGGTGAGAGCCCTACTTTAACCGATGAAGAGAAACTGGATTTATACAAAGCTGTTCGTGAGACCGTCTCAGTGCCGATCATGGTTGGGGTAGGAACAAACTCTACCTGGAAGACGTTAAAGCTCTTAGAGAGATTTGAATCTCTTTCTCAAAAGCCAGATGCCTACCTAGTGGTAACCCCTTACTACAACAAACCACCTCAGGATGCTCTGTATGAACACTTTAAAGCTGTAGCGGATAATGCTTCCTCTCCGATCATGCTCTACAATATCCCAGGTAGGACCTCTAGAGAAATCGCTGTTGATACGATAGTTAAACTGGCAGAACACCCTAATATAAAAGCTTTAAAGCAGGCTACTTCAGATCTAGACAAACTCTCTGACCTGATGAAAAAGCTGAGAGATAGAGGCTTAGACAAGGACTTTGAGGTTTACAGTGGAGATGATAGTTTAACGCTTCCGATGATGAGCTTAGGTGCTGTAGGTGTTGTCTCTGTCGCTTCTCACGTTGTAGGTGAGAAGTTAAGGGAGATGTGTGAATCCGCCTTGAAAGGAGATATCGCTAAAGCTAGGGAGATTCATTACCTGCTACTTCCCGTCTTCAGAGCTCTCTTCGTTACTACTAACCCAATACCTGTGAAAGCAGCGCTGGAGATAATGGGATTTAAGGTTAACAACCTCAGGCCGCCTATGAGAAAGGCGACTGCTCAGGAACTTGAGCTGATAAGATCAACTCTTAAGGAAGTGCTTGAGCTAGCTTAAGCCATTTAGCTAGCTCTAAGTTAG
>JALUEN010000088.1:1774-4585 GCA_027052755.1 bacterium
GAGGGAAATTTAATGAGGTTTTTATCAAAGGTCTTTCTCTTCTTCTTAATCTCCTGTCTCTTATTTCTATTTTTATCCGCTTCCGCTATCTCAGGCTCTAATTTGAAGGTTAACTCAACATCTAACTTATCCTCTACAAACCTATCTTACAAGCTCTTTAACGCTAGAATGGGTAGTTTTCAAATATCGTTTCTCTATCCATCATCCTGGAGGTATCAGCCCTCAGGGGATTATATACATGTCTTCTCCCCAGATAGGAGGACGGTTATCTCAATAACTTTTATAGAGGATCCCAACCTCAACAACATGAAGCTAGATGATTTCTCAGGGCCGCTGTTCCAAGAGTTAAAGTCAACTATCTCTAACCTGAAAGTAGAGGGAAAGAGGAGAGCTGTTTTAGTCGCTAGACCAGCTATGTATCTTCAGTTTAGTGGAACTCTAAGGGGGAAACCCATCTGGGGCTTTGAGCTGTGGAGCATAGAGGGTAGCTATGCTATGGTAGTTCAGATGTTGTCCAGGGTTTCCGATAGACGTTTGCTGGAACCGATCGTTGATACCCTAGTTTCGTCTCTTTATATAAGAGGACCAGCTTTTAACTACCAGTGGTTCAAGGATATAAATAACGGTTTCAAGGTAAGTTATCCCGCTAACTGGGAACAGAGGACAATCGTTAAAGGAAATGTGATGGGAGTGAAGTTTATATCGCCTCCAGAGGGAGCTAATGATGATATTAGGGAAACTTTTCAGGTAAAAGTTATGGGACTTAAGCTAAGCTCCGATTTATCCTCGGACTTCAAGGAGTTTGAGGCAGAGTACGTTACGTATATGAGCAAACAATACAATAACTTTAAACTCCTGAAAAGAGAGGAGGTCCTCATAGGTGGCATCAAAGGAGTACAGATCACCTTCTATGGAGAGATAAAGGGGATAAAGATCGTTAAGATAGCCTCTTGGACCTTCAAAGGTGGGAAAGCTTACCTCCTTGAGTTCACTACTACCTTGGATAAGTACTACTTCTATAAGCCGATAGCAGAGAAGATGATAGAAAGCTTCCAATTTATCGGTATGTGATTTTTTAAGAGATTTGTGAACAGGAAAAGGTGCCTCAGCTAGTTATCACATAACGCCAACTCCTCTTAGGAAGAGCCTTCCATCTCTGTAAAGTTTATAGCTAACCTCTTCTTTATCGCTATTTCATCATTATATCCTTTTCTGATTACTTGGGTTTTCGCTTAATGAACCTCATAGGGTCAAAGCCTCTGAGCTCTGGAGGTAATCCATCTTTAGGTTTTCGCTTTGGTTTGTGAGGAGGTTTCTGGGGATGAGATGATGTTTGATTAGGAGGTGCTTGATGGGATGGCTTAGTTGTAGCTTTAGGGGGGGCTTTAGTCTCATCTCCTTCCTCAGGGGCTAATCCCTTAGATGTTAGGGTAAATCTACCAGTTGCGTCTACATCTAACACCTTAACTAAGATCTCATCTCCTACCTTTAAGTGCTCCCTTATATCCCTTATGAACTTGTCAGATATCTGGGAGATGTGAAGTAGACCTATTTTCCCAGGTGCTACCTCAACGAAAGCGCCGAAGTCAGCTATCCTGACAACCTTTCCTAGATATACCTTGTCCTTCTCTATTTTCGTGATCTTCTCAATTATCTCCTTAGCTTTCTCTGCACCTTCTAAGTTAGAAGCATAGATGAACACAGTCCCATCTTCTTTGATGTCTATCTCAGTATCAGTGTCCTCGGTAATCTTCCTTATAACTCTTCCACCTGATCCTATTATATCAGCTATCTTTTCTGGGTCAACTTTCATTGATATAACTCTAGGAGCATAGGGCGATAGATCCTTTCTAGGCTCTGGTATAGCCTCGTACATCTTCTTCAGGATGTATAACCTTGCTCTCTTAGCGTACTTGAGCGCTTCCTCTATTATGGGGAAGGTTAAGCCCTTCAGTTTGGTGTCCATTTGTATAGCGGTTATCCCATCATAAGTCCCAGCTACTTTGAAGTCCATCTCACCGAAGAAGTCTTCTAATCCCTGTATATCAGTTAACACCACGAAGTTATCTATGTTCTCAGGGTCGGTCATCAGACCTATTGCGATACCTGCTACGTGTTTCGGGATAGGAACACCAGCATCCATCAGTGCCAAGCTGGCTCCACATGTTGAAGCCATTGAGGTAGAACCGTTAGATTCTAGGACCTCAGAGACAACCCTGATAGTGTATGGGAAGATTTCCTCAGGTGGTATCAATGGGGTTAGTGCTCTCTCTGCTAGCGCACCGTGGCCTATTTCCCTCCTAGAGGGAGCTCTTATCGGTCTAGCTTCACCTACTGAATAAGGGGGGAAGTAATAGTGGTGCATGAACCTCTTGAACTCCTCATCAAGGGTTAGGGTCTCCAGCATCTGCTGTTCCCTTATGGTTCCTAGAGTTACCGTGCTTAAAACCTGGGTTTGCCCTCTCACAAAGGTGGCTGAGCCATGAGGTCTAGGAAGTGGTTTTATCTCTATGTAAAGAGGCCTTATCTGGTCAAAGCGTCTGCCATCAGGCCTAGTCCTCTCTACTAATATCAGATGACGCAGGGCATCCTTTAACCTCCTCTTCTTGAGGATAGTAAATAGGACAGGGGAGTTTGACAGGAGCTCAGTTATCTCGTTAAGCTCCTCTTGAGGGATTTCCCTAGCCTGAAGTTCGCTTAGGAAATTCTCTGGAGTGATGTTATCTAATATAACGTTTCTCTCCGACTTCTCTAGGAGTCTAACAGCTTTCTCTATGGAATCCTTGTATAGCTGATCAAAGTATCTCTGGA
>JALUEN010000089.1:0-12358 GCA_027052755.1 bacterium
AGGAGTTTAAGAAGATCTATGGTCTAGACGTGGTTGTTATACCTACTAATAAACCTATGATCAGGATAGATCACCCGGATCTGGTGTTTAAGACCGAGAAAGCGAAGATGGAGTACGTGGCTGACTTCGTTAAAGAACTTTACCTAAAGGAGAGACCAGTCCTCATAGGAACTAGGAGTATAGAGAAGTCTGAGTATTTATCTAGGCTTCTGAGGAAGAGAGGAGTACCACATCAGGTACTCAACGCGAAACATCACGAACGGGAGGCAGAGATAATCGCTCAGGCTGGTAGACCTGGTGCGGTAACTGTTGCCACTAACATGGCTGGAAGGGGTGTTGACATACTACTAGGTGGCAACCCAGATGGTTTAGCTAAGCAGGAACTGAAGGCTAAGGGGTACGACCTCAGCGAGGTAACTGATGAGATGTGGCGAGATGCCCTGGAGATAGCGAAAAGAGGAGAGGACCCTACCCAGAAATACCCTGAACCCTGGGCTGAGGTTATATGGGAAAAGGTTAAGCAATGTAAGAGGGATTATGAGAAGGTTAAGGCTCTCGGTGGCTTATACGTCATAGGTACGGAGAGGCATGAGGCTAGACGTATAGATAACCAGCTGAGAGGGAGATCAGGAAGGCAGGGAGATCCGGGAGAGAGCAGGTTCTTCGTTGCTCTTGAGGATGAGATAATAAGGCTGTTTGGTGGGGATAGGATATGGGAGTTTATTGAGAGGTTCTTGCCCGGTATTGACCTTGATAAGGAACCTCAGTCTCATCCGCTCCTAGCAAGGCAGATAGAGAACATACAGAAGAAAGTAGAGAACTGGAACTTTGAGATAAGACGTCAGCTATTAGCATACGACGATGTTATTAATATCCAGAGAGAGAGGATATACAGCGATAGAAGAGCTGTCCTTGAGAAAAAAGACCTGGATAAGATCTTTCTAGGGATGTTAGAATCAGTAGCTGATAGATTGGCCTTAAGCTACTTCAGTATGGAGGACGAGGAGAAAGAGAGAGAGTATGAGGAGGCTCTGGAGGACTTTGAGGAAGAACTTGATGAACTTGAGGAGAGCGCGGAGGAGAAAGCAGAGGAGAAAACTGAGGAGGAGAGCGAGGAAGGAGCAGATGAGAGTGAGGGCATCTCTAAGATAGACAGGTTTATGGCTATAGTCAGGGATTACTTCCCACCTTTCTCAGGGTTTGATTACGATTTATTGAGAAAGAGATTGGAAGAGGGGATCTCCTCTGAGAAGGAGCTGAAGGAGCTTATCTTCACTCTAGCTAGGGATAAGTTTTACTCTAAGTTAGAGGGACTTCCTAAGGAGATAGCTGATGAGGCCCTTAAGTTCATCATACTAAGGACGATAGATACTAAATGGGTGGATCACCTTCAGAACCTGGAGACCCTCAGGAGAGGTATCAGCTTGAGAGCTTGGGGACAAATTGACCCTGTTGTGGCTTTCAGACATGAGGCATCTGAGCTCTTTGAGGAGATGATAAAGAGCATTGAGG
The DNA here is from genome assembly GCA_027052755.1 of bacterium. Lineage (GTDB taxonomy): Bacteria > DRYD01 > DRYD01 > DRYD01 > JALUEN01 > JALUEN01. Next base: position 1,513 of record JALUEN010000089.1, read on the forward strand.
ACGAGGTAGTGAAACTCTTCTACAGGATGAGGATAACTGTTGAGGTGGCTCCAACCACTCCGCTCTTTAGAGATATGAGGCTAGGGAGAGGTGAGATGCCTGGAGCTACCTCTTCCCCCGCTCAAACTCAAGGCTCTAGCTCTAAGAAACCGAAGAAATATCACGAGTTTAAGAGGATGTACAAGATAAAGAGGAGGTAGTGTTTTCAGTTTGACAAGTTTAAGGAGAAGAGGTTTAAGAGGACCTTACTTTATCGTTTACCTTTTAATCATCTCGTTTATATTCACCATCCAAATCTCTTTCTCTCAACCTGAGAAAAAACTGAAGTGTATTCCATATATTAAGGATCCTAATATAGAGCTTGACGGATATCCTAGTGAAAAGGTTTATAATGAAGCTCTGAAGATAGCTACTTTTAGAGAGAACAACAACGGAAAGCTTAGCTCTTATGATACCGTTTTCTACCTCCTCTCTACTGATGATGGAATCTACTGGGCTGGGGTATTAAAACAGAAAGAGATTAACGCTACTCAGCTGACACACGAAGAGCCTATGTACTCCGATGATAGAGCTATACTATTAATAGACCCTCATGGGAACGGACAGGGGAAGGTTATCTTCAGGGTTAACCCCTTGGGAACTCATCAGAGTACCTCTACCTGGCATAGAAACTGGAGACCTAAGTGGTTCAGCTCTGCTAAGGTTCTACCTGATGCTTGGAGCTTTGAGGCTTTTATCCCTTTTGATGTGCTTCAACTTAAGAGCGGGACGCAAGTTCTAGGCTTCAATTTCGCTAGGTATATAGCTAGTGCTGGTTTACTGATAACCTATATCTGGGGACCTAACTACAGCCAACCTATGAACTTTCAGAGATACTGTCTGGAGGTCCCTTATATCTCATCTAAGTGGATATTAATGCCCCAGATCTTCTCCTACCTGGAGAGGGGAAGCTCCTTAACCGGTCTAGGTATGGACCTAGCCTATAAACCACCTGGGTACACATTACACCTAACGCTGAACCCATCTTTCTTAGAGAACGCTATTCGGGAGAGGTACGTTACACCTATCGCTGGCGAGAGGCTCCTGAAGGAAACCCGCCCTTTCTTTAGAGAGGGAATATTCTACCTGAGGCCTTACAAGCTAACTTATAGCCTTCAGAACCTTGATTTTAATGACTACTACATTCTCTTTTACACTAGGAGATTAAGCGATATAGATGCTGGATTAAAGGTATATGGTAAGTTCGGCGACCTTGAGGCAGGATTCCTAGAGTACAGGCGGAGAGATGGGGAAATAGGTAGCGCTTTGAGGCTCTTAACCGGAAAGGGGAAGGCTTGGAGGTATTCAGTTTTTAGAATAGCTGATCTCTCAGGGGTAGAGGCTAAGATGACTACAGACACCTCAAGAGCTATGATCCAGTACGCCTTACAGGATAACGGGGCTAGAGCTTACGCTTTTGAATACAGCTATGACAATAAGAGAAGCTTCTCATGGACCTTAAGTTATAACGTTGTTAGTCCTAGGTTCTCGCCTGAGCTGGGTTATGTGCCTATTAGGGATCTGAGGAGCTTATCAACAGGGGTGATGTTCTACAGGTACTATACTAGAGGCGATATCAACATCGGTTATTCCTTAACTATAGGATATAAAACCTCTAGATCTGGTCTTGGAAATGATTACTTAGCTCCGTTTGAGCGAGAGGATCTACTAATAGATCTTCAGTATAAAGTAGGTCCTTGGTCTTTAGAGCTAGCGAGGAACTACCCTAGACATATCTCCTTGGAGACCGGCGAGGAGCTGAGGAGCGATAAGACGATATACTACCTAAGCTATATGTTATCTACTGATATGTACCTGAGCTATCAGAAGATCAGCGGTTGGTTTCTCGGTAGAGTTTATGATCAGGACTATCTATCTCTGAGTTATCCGATATCTAAGAGTTGGCTCTTGAAGGTAAGCGGATACTGGGTTGAGCTCGGAAACGTTTATCTCAAGGATTTAACCTATACTTTAACTTATAGGAAGAAGAGGACTATAGTCTCAGCGGGGTTAACCTACACGGAGTTAGGTACAGCCAACTTGGTCCTGAGATATCAGAGGTTCTTGCCTGATGGCTCTGAGATACATATCCTATACGGTGATCCATCAGGAATTCAAACTCGGAACAGCCTATACTTAAAATTCATAAAGCGGATAGAGTTCAGGGGATAAGTTAATAGTACTTCCGCTCGCGGTTACACCCTTGAGAACACAAGAGAGATGAATCCTGCAGTGAAAGGAATTAAGTTAGAGAGTCCCAGAAGTAGTTGGTGTTTTGTTAGGATAGGTGTACCTATAAGCGGGCAGAGCTTATACAGAAATGCGTATCCTATAATTAATAGAGATAATGCTAGAACTAGGTTCGCTGAAGCTCTCTCCCTTAGGTTGAAGCTGAAGAGGATTAGGAGTATTATTACGAAAGGCAAGAAGAAGTAGAATATAGAGGTAGCTAGGTCGCCTGAGATAAGTTGGTTTAGGTACCCGTTCTGATGAAGTAGATATAGGTTGAGGCTAGCACCTAACATTAACGTGAAACCGAGAAATGAGATAATATTTCCTAAAAGTCTCATTTGAGTTCACCCCTATATTAGGATACCATAATTACTAGGTGATCTCTCATTGACGTAATTTAGATGCTAACCTGTCCAGTCTCATTCCCCTGGAGGCCTTCAGGAGGAGGGTATCCACCTCATCTGATCTAACTGCTTCTAGAACGCTCTCCTCTAACTCATCATATCTCTCCTCTGGATAAAGGGATAGGGAAATTCCTCTAAGCCTTTCACTCAGAAAATCAAAAGTTTCTTTAACTTCGCTACCGTATAACCAGATGTACCTGAGGTTTGGAACTCTCAATATCAGCTTCCCAATCCATCTATGATATCTCTTAGAGTAACTGCCTAGCTCTAACATATCTCCTATCACTAATCCGCCCATGTTGGGGTTCAGTGAGGTGAGGAAGTTTAAAGCCTCTCTCAAAGCATAAGGGCTGGAGTTGTAAGTATCATCTATTACTAATGTATTCCCTGATCTAAAGGTATTTGCTCGCATCTCTGGAAGTTTAGAGCTCAGGAGCACTTCAGAGGTTAGTTCATCATTGATTTGGTAACTGATTAAATCCCAAGTGCTTAGAGCTAAGAAGAGGTTCTGAACCTGAAACCTAGGTAGGAGATAAGGTAGGGTTAATTCTAGGGATAACTTCTTTCCGCTAGGTAACTTAAATTTAGCTCTAAGCTCTGAGGAGAGGTTGTGTCGGTCTAGGTTTAAGGAGAACCTTGGAAATTTAAGCCACTTAACTGAGGAGAGTAAGCCTGGGAAAAAATCAGAGATCTTCTTTGCCCACTTTCTCTCGGTTTGAGGCGCTACAGCTAAACCTGAACGGTCTAAAACCCCTCTTAAGAGGGAGAATTTCTCCTTGGCGATGTTTACCTGGGATTTAAAGGTTTCTAGGTGAACAGGGGCTATGCTCCTCACTATACCTACCTCAGGTTGAGCTATCTCGTCCAAGTAGCTTATATCGCCCTCATTCCTCGCTCCAAATTCTAGGAGAAGGTATTGGAAAGTGTTGTCCCCTTCTAGGAGCGTTAAGGGAACTCCTATCTCATTATTGTAGCTTTTGGGTGAGGCGACTATTTTTAGACCAATTTTCTCTCCTACTAACTTTAACCACTCCTTCGTGCTTGTCTTACCTATTGAGCCTGTTACTGCTATTACTTTTATGTCAGTTAAGTATGTTCTACGGTAGCCCTTAGCAATATTACCTAATGCCCGAAGGGTGTCCTTAACTATGGCTTTGGGATAATCGCTTAGGGAAGAGGGGAGTTTTCTGTAACCTTCTTCCGATACTACTAACATTATAGCCCCTTTGGATACGGCCTCCGTGCAAAAATCATGTCCATCAAATCTCTCACCTCTTAGAGCTATGAACACCTCTCCTGGTTTTATCTTACGGGAATCCGTTGATATTCCCTTAACTATTACTGACTGAAGGGATTCAACAGGTGAAATCTGAGGATGGACCTGTATAAGTTCTTCACCTAGCCAATCTATCAGCTCATCAAGTCTAAAGGGAATCATCCTCTACCACCTCTCAAGTAGTGTTAGGAGAACACCTCAATCGTATCAAGGTTAGAGGATAATCTGTCTTTTATGTTCTCTAGAAAGGCTATCATGAAGTTGTAGGCTTCTCTAGTTAACTTCAGACCTGCTAACCTAGGGAAGGTGAGCGGATAAGTGAATACCACTTGATCCACTTTTACACCTGAGGTTATTGGTTTCTTAGTGAAGTCGTTAGATGCAGCAGGGAAGTATGCGCACGGCAGAAAGCCTAAGGAGTAGGCTAACTTGTGCAACTCTGGGTATCGCGCATCAATTACTAACTCTAGATACTTAGCTCCGATCTGATCCATCCTCTTGGAGATGAACTTGAGTGCGTTGGCAAGAGGGATTAGACCATTGAATCTCAAGGTAACTATAGCTGAGTGTTTGTCAAGGTGGCTGTAGTATACAAAAGCTTTCCAACCTGTGCCCTCAAAGTAGTAGTTAGGTATGTGAAATGGAAAGAAGTAGAGGGTTCTCAACTTTCCTTGAAAAGTTGAAATTCCTTCTACCTCTTCCTTGCGTAGCTCTCTGAGGTACTCCTCTCTGACCGTATCACCTTTTCTCTCTATAACCCTCTCCTCTAGCTCTTTAAATACTAAGGGAACAGATACGTTATCGTTAACTGGAATATCTCCTAGCTTTAACTCCTCCTTAACTACATCATAGAATCTCTTGACAGGGGTTATCATTGACTCAATCTCAGCTCTCCTCCTAAGCGCCTCGTTAAAGAAAGCCGCGAACAGTATATGAGTTTCATAGTCCTTAAGTAGCCTAACGTTGGGGAATATCCCTAGGGGCTTGAAGTTAAACCTCTTTAAGACCTTCTGTGGTGCTATGTCAACGGTTCTAGTAATGGCATATAGCACATCTACTCTCTTTGACGCATACTCTAAGGAATATATCATCAGCCTCTTTAGTATCCCTTTGTTCCTGTACTCAGGGAGTACTACCGCTGCTATCAATTTACCTATACCATATCTCTTATCTATTAACGTCAGAAGTGAGCCTACCGCTTTATCACCTTTCATAGCTAATAACCAGAGGTTATTCTCATCAGCTAAGACCTCGTAGTTTCTCCTAGGATCTATGACCTCAGGTAGAGTGTATTTTCCCTGATAGACACGATCGTAAAGCTCTTTTATGATAGAGTAATCCCCTGGCTCAGCCCTGACTACTTTTATCTCCAAGAGACCAGAGATATCTATTTCATTGAGAACTTTCATCTCAAAGTACCTCCCTTTTCCCTCTCCTGATCTTCTCAACCTCTTCAGGCGATAGAAATTTCACGAAGCTCACTCCTCCCTTCCTCATCACCTCTAACCTCTCACCAGTTTTATATATAACACCTAGGTACTGCCAACCAAACTTGTCCTCCAGAGGTGTTACTATGACTCCTCTGTTAGTTAGTTGTTTAACTAGCTCTTCAGGTATCTCTTTTAGAGCAGCGGAGATGATAATGCCGTGAAATGGAGAGTTTTCTTTAAAACCCTTTCTGCCATCTCCTAACCTGAGGGAGAGATTCTCATAACCTAAGCTTCTAAGTACTTCCTTCGCTCTGTTGAGGAGCTCAGGTATTATCTCAACGCTTGATACTCTCTCAAAAATCTCGCAGAGTATGGCTGTTTGATAACCTGATCCTGTCCCTATCTCTAGAATATTGGCTGGGATGGGGATGAGCTTACTGGGAATATTGAGGTTCTCCTCTAGTCCCTTAATCAGCTCATCTACCATTATCCCTATCATAAGGGGCTGGGAGACGGTCTGCTTGAAGCCTATTGGAAGTGGCTTGTTTAAATAAGCGAAGCTTTGGAGATCCGCTGGAACGAAGATGTGTCTCGGTACCTTTGAAAAGGCGTATAACGTGATTGGTGATAACTCGTATTTAAGCTCATGTATAAGGGAATATCGCTCCTGAAGGGTCTCAGGTGTGTCATAGGAGGTTGAGAAGATCTCTGAGAAAACCTCTAGGGATGTCAGGGCTCTCTCTAAGATCTCCTTTAAATCGCTGATATGTAACTTACCCCTCATTGTATCCCCTCACAACTTTGCCCCCTTTTAAATGAACTTCAACGTTTGGAAAGCTCTGCCTCTTGAACATCCTCGTATTTTTCAGAGATATGTTTAAGAGTGATATAACTGTAATTTTAACAAAACTTTTACTCTTTACATCAGCTTCTTCGTGGATTTTCTAGCTCCGCTTCCTTAAAATCTAAACTAGAGGGGAGGGAGTGTTATGAAGGTAAATAGGAACATATCTATCTTTACCTACACTGAGAGAGCGGGAAAGATTAGGATATCTGAGAGAGCTCAGGATCATCTGAAGTCTGAAGAGCTCTCATCTCCCGCTGCTCCTGAGCCCCAGGATAAGGTAACTATAACCATCATCCACACTAATGATATGCATGGCAAGTATAGACCCACCAGTTCCGGTATGGGTGGGATGCCTTATGTCGCCACTGTGGTTAAGGAAATTCGTAAGAGATATCCTGATGCTATCTTAGTTGATGTAGGAGATACAGTTTATAATCCCCCCTACTCAAAGAAGCATCACTTTCAGCCAATGGTTCAGATAATGAACGCTATGAACTATCAGATAGAGGCTATTGGGAACCATGAGTTCCAATACGGGGTACCAACTCTAGTGAAGGAGTTCGTAAAACAAGTTAAGTTCCCGGTTCTCAACTCTAACCTGTTATTTAAGGAGACTGGGGAGCTTCCAGAGGGAGTTCAACCATACCTGATAATGGACATCAAAGGCGTTAAGGTGGCTTTTATAGGGGTATCAACTACCAGGCTAGCTACTAGCGCTAACCCCCATGTGGGTAGGGATGTCATTAAAATCCCTATTAGGGAAGCGCTTGCTAAGTACGTTCCAGAGGTTAAGAGGAAGGGCGCTGATGTGGTGATAGTGCTCGCTCATGAAGGTGTGAACAAGTTAAAGGAGATACTCTCTTCTATCCCTGAGATCGCTAAGGATATAGATGTGGTGATGGCTGGACATGACCACACCTTGACAGAAAAACCTAGGAAGGTAACGATTAAAGAGAAGGAAGCGATGGCTCTAGTTAAATACGCTATGAAACCATATAAGGCAAAGGTCATTAAGCTTAGAGTAAAAGCTAGCTCTAAGACGCATACGGTTTACATAGTGGAGGCTGGCTCCCACACTAAGTACGTTGGCTTCTCTCAGCTCACGATAGATAAGAACACAAAAGAGTTAGTTAAGTTCACCATGAAGCCTATTCCGGTGAAATCCAAGGAGATTAAACCTGATCCTGAAATCCAGAGGATAATAGAGAACTATGAATCGGTTCATGGATTAGTGGATGACCCTGAGGAAGCTTAAGTTTTGAATCCCCTTTTGGGGGTAAGGATAAATGGGAACTTGGGATGTAGCGAAAGCATCAGGAGTATGGCATAAATCTGTGAAGTTTTTTAGGTTGTCGGGAGATACGGAAGATAAGGGAAAAGATTCAAGGGATAGCGCTACTTCAAAGGAACTTAACCTGAGAGATAAGCTCTTAATTAGAGGACGAGAGTTCCTCTCTAAGGCGAAGAAGGTTCTTGAAAAAGATGAGACAGAAGCTACCTCTGCTGACCTGATAGTCCTATCTGATAGCAATCTAACAAAGATCTTAGATGTTTACAAGGTGGGTGCTCCACTGTTCCCTCCCCTCGGTGCTATAGGAGGAATTATGCTGGTGGCTTCCTCGCTCCCAGAATTAATCCAAAGCGCTAAGGAGAAGCGGGAAGAGAACGCTCTTAAGAAACTAGAGGCTCTAAGCAACATAGGATGGGGGATGCAGGTATTATCATCTACCTCTAGATTGGTCCTCAACTCAGTTATCCTTACAACGCTCTCAAAAGCTTTTGGAGTTTTAGGAGCTCACCTTCAGATAGCAGCTGGAGTTCTTAAGCTGAGAAAGGCGAAGAACTTTAAGATGATAAGGGATAGAACCTTGAAGGAAGGGGCTCTTGATTTAGTTGCAGGGAGCGCGTGGTTATTAGGTACCCTGGGAATCAACCCTGTTTTAAGTGCTGCAGTTTTCGCTGGGGCTACGATAGCTAAGGAGCTCATTACACATAAGGGATTAGTAGGAGCTCTTAAGGAAAAGGTAATTGATAAGACTTTAAGAAAACTCTCTAATAAAGAGGTTAAAGCTCGCTCTTGAGGGAAGCTATGTTAGGGGAAAGGTTCAAAGTAGTTTCCCCCTTTGAGCCTAGAGGAGATCAACCTAAGGCTATATCTCAGCTAGTTGACCTTTTCAAATCAGGAAGGAGATATCTGACCCTCCTAGGTGTAACTGGTAGCGGGAAAACCTTTGTCGTCTCTAAAGTGGTGGAAGCTCTTAATCTCCCCACCTTAGTGATCTCACCTAATAAAGTTCTAGCTGCTCAGCTCTTCTCTGAGTTCAGGGAGTTCTTTCCGGAGAACGCTGTGGAGTTCTTCATCAGCTACTATGACTACTATCAGCCAGAAGCTTACCTACCTGATAGGGATATATATATAGAGAAGGAAGCGGTTATCAATAAACTCATAGATCGTTTGAGGCATAGAGCTACTACTGCGATCATGACGAGGAGAGATACTCTTATAGTAGCCTCAGTTTCCTGCATATATAATATAGGTTCTCCTGAGATATACGGGCAGTCCTTTATAAATCTCAGAGTAGGCGATCAGGTTAGCCCAGAGGAGCTACTGGATAAACTTGTGGTAATTGGCTATGAGCCCGGGGATTGGGACTTCACCAGGGGGACCTATAGGTACAGGGGTGAGTCAATCTTAGTCTTTCCGCAAGGACGAGATGAGATCATTAGAGTTGATTTTGACGATGATGTCATAGATAGGTTAATCCTCCTCAGCGTAGAGGGGGAGGTTTTGGCTAAGTTAGATGAATACCTGATCCCACCGGCTAGGCACTTTCTAACTCAACCTCACACCTTAGAGGATGCTATCCGCTCAATAAGGGAGGAACTAAAAGCGAGGCTTGAGGAGCTTAAGGCTGAAGGAAAGATTGTAGAGGCCAGGAGGTTAAAGGTTAGGACTGAGAAGGATATAGAGCTTCTACTGACCCACGGCTACTGCCCAGGTATAGAGAACTATTGGAGACATCTGTCAGGGCTTCCCCCAGGAACTCCACCGTTCACACTACTTGATTACTTCAGGAGAGCTTATGGAGAGGATTTTCTCGTGGTTGTAGATGAGAGCCACATAACTATTCCACAGCTTAAAGCTATGTACAGGGGAGATAAATCCAGAAAGGAAACGTTAGTAGAGCATGGATTCCGATTACCTAGTTGTCTGGATAACAGGCCCCTCTCATTTCAGGAATTTCTAGATAGGGTGCCTAAGCTCCTGATGGTATCAGCTACGCCTGGTGATTGGGAATTGGAGCACTCTGAGAAAGTGGTGGAGCTGATCGTCAGACCTACCGGAATAGTTGATCCTGTAATAGAGGTGAGGCCTAGGGAAGGAGCTCTAATGGATATTCTTAACCTAATTCAGGAGGAGAAGAAGCGCGGTAATAGAGTCCTTGTGGTTACCCTCACCCAGGATAGTTCAGAGGAGCTAGCTAACTTCTTAGCCTCAAAAGGTATCAAGAGCGCTTACCTCCACGCTAGGGTAGAACCGCTTGATAGAGTGGAGATCCTTAAGGGTTTGAGGTCTGGAACCTATGATGTGCTGGTAGGTGTTAATCTGCTCAGGGAGGGATTGGACCTCCCTGAGGTTTCAGTAGTAGCTATCCTAGACGCTGATAGGCAGGGCTTCCTGAGGAGTAAGAGAAGCCTGATACAGATAGCTGGTAGAGCAGCTAGACACCTAGCTGGAAAAGTTATACTATACGCAGATGAGGTAACTGAGGCGATGAGGGAGGCTATAGAGGAGACGGAGAGGAGGAGAAAAATCCAGCTTAGGTATAATGAGGAACATAACATAACCCCTAAACCAGTTAAATCCAAGTTGAAGGATCCCCTGGAGTTAGTTGGTTTAAAGAGGAAGGATAGGGAAGCTGACTCGTTTATGGAGATGTTAAAGCGTTTGAACATCTCGGCTTTAAAGGATATGAGCGATGAGGAGCTTAAGATACTTATAGACGACCTGGTTGATCAGATGAAGAGGTACGCCACTGAGATGGAGTTTGAGAAAGCTGCGGCAGTAAGGGATAAACTCATGGAGATAAAGAGGGAGCTGAAGGTAGATATTAAGCTTAAGAGTTTGAGGTGAGTGCGATGAGACTCCACAGGTACCTTAAAGGGATGGTAGCAGGTATGTTTTTAGTAGTTCAGCTGCCATTTGTCGCTCCTTTTCTAATCAAAGCGCTGTTATCTAAACCACCGAGAACTCCTGAGGAGGCAGAGAGGTTCTTCGGTAGGAAACCCGAATAGGGAAAACAGGTTTCTAAGAGATATCCCTTGAGAGGACTTCTACTTCCTTCAATTTAAATAAAGCCATTGGAGTACCTTTTGATCTGTTGTCAGAATTGGATCCTCTAGGAGAAGGAGGGATACCTATGTTAACCTTAACCGACATGTTGGAGGAGTTTGGAGTTCACAGGAGTTTAGAACCTAAAGGAGTAGTTCCACAAGCAGCTTGGAAGGTGGATAACTCCCTACCTATTCGCGATTCTGAGATCTTATTTGAGCTTGAGGCACTGAACATTGACTCTGCTAGCTTTAGACAGATCCGTGAGGAGTGTAATGATGACAT
>JALUEN010000089.1:12368-15235 GCA_027052755.1 bacterium
GAATAATGGCTATCGTATCCGAGAGGGGGAAGATGCATAACCCAGTAACCGATTCCGGGGGAGTTTTCTTGGGGAGAATTAAGGAGATAGGACCTAGACACCCTAAGAGGGATAAGGTTAATGTGGGAGATAAGGTGGTGTCCCTGACGTCGCTATCCTTTACTCCGCTTAAGATAGAATCTATAGAATCTATAGATCTCCAAAGGGATAGGGTTAACGTTAAGGGTTACGCTATCCTTTTCGCTAGAAGCCCGTTCGCAGTTGTTCCACCTGATCTCCCTGAGTCAGTTGTCATGGCTGTCCTGGATGTGGCTGGTGCTGCACCTCAGGCGGCTAGGTACACTAAGCTAGGAGACTACGTGGTGGTTCTAGGCGCTAACGGAAAATCCGGTTTACTGGTTATGCACGAGGCTAAGAAGAGGGTAGGTCCTACAGGAAAGGTTATCGCTGTAGTTAGGAGAGAGGAAGCCGCTAAGTTTGTCAGGGAATCTGGATTGGCTGATGAAGTAGTTATAGCTGACGCTAAGGACGCTATTGACCTGTACCAGAAGATATACAATGTAACTAACGGTAGGCTTGCTGATCTCACGATTAACTGTGTTAACACGCCTGATACGGAGATGGGAAGCATATTGGTTACGAGAGATGGCGGTAAGGTTTACTTCTTCTCAATGGCCACCAGCTTCCAGAGAGCTGCTCTTCAAGCTGAAGGAGTGGCTAAAAACGTGGAGCTTATCATAGGTAACGGTTACTACCCTGATCACGATATAATAACCCTGGAGATCCTCAACGAGAACAAGTTCCTCAGGGACTACTTCCTGAAGAAGTATTCATAGCATAGGTTAAAGGGGGTATTTTAAATGGCAGAGGAGGAAAAACTCTTCATATCTAAGGATTTCCTAAGATCCCTCTTAAACCAACCTAGCCCTTCTGGGTTTGAGGGACCTGCTGTTGTGGTTTGGAGGGAATACGCTGAGAAGTTCGCGGATAAAGTGTTCACCGACTATCACGGTAACACCTTTGCTGTGATCAATCCTGAGGCTCCGGTTAGGGTGATGCTTGCCGGTCATATAGATGAGATAGGCTTAATGGTTACCCAGATAGCTAGCGATGGATCCCTGAAAGTTGGAGCTATAGGTGGACATGACCCTCAAGTTCTCGTGGGACAGAGGGTTTATGTGCTATCATCTAAAACTGAGAAACCTATACTAGGTGTTATCGGGAGGAAACCAATACACGTCCTCAGACCTGATGAAAAGGAGAAGGCCGTTAAAATAGAGGATCTATGGGTGGATATCGGGTTAAATAGTAAGGAGGAGGTTCAGAAACTAGTGGAGATAGGAGATCCAATTGTCATAGCTTACTCTTATGATGAGCTTAATGCTAGCGGTGGTAAGGTAATAGTAGGCAGGGGAATAGATGATAGGATAGGAGCTTTCACCGTCCTTGAAGCTCTCAGGTTAGCTAAGGAACTAGGGGTTAAACACGCAGTTTATGCGGTCGCCACAGTGCAGGAAGAAATAGGTATAAGAGGAGCTAAGACTAGCGCTTACAGGATAGATCCGCATGTGGGTATAGCGGTTGATGTTACCTTCGCCTCAGATATAGGAGGGCTTAAAGAGCTTGAGAAGAAAATAGGCGAGGTTAAGCTGGGTAAAGGTCCAGTTATCGCTAGAGGCCCTAACCTGAACCCTAAACTCGTAGAGCTGTTCAAGAGGGTAGCCTCTGAGGAGGACATCCCCTACCAGCTTGAGGCTGCGCCTAGGGCAACGGGAACTGACGCTAACGCTATACAGCTTACTAGATCCGGACCTATCACTGGATTGATCTCCATCCCAAACAGGTACATGCACTCGCCTTGTGAACTGGTTAACCTAGAGGATGTGGATAACGCTGTCAAACTGATAGCGAAGACCATAACTAGGATAGATAAACTAGAAGAGTTTGTGCCATTTTAACAACGATGGCAGAGGAAGATGAGAGACGGGATACTGACCTTCTCATCAGGTACCTCTAGCCTAGTGGGAGACGAACTGGCTAATGATTTCAGAGTTGATGTAGCTAATAACCTATCCTTAATCACTGAGACTCACGGCAGGATGAAACTTAGAGCTGATCTGAGGACCTTATCTAAGCTAGCGATATGGCTCAGGACTACTCCTAGGATTTACCTCTTGCTCTATGAGTTTAGGTGGAAGGATAGGCTGAGGGAACTGCTTAACGCTTCCGAGGAGGAGTTTGAGAGGTTAAGTTCTACCGCTTTAGCTGAGCTCTCACTTAGGCTGAAGGAGGATCTCTTGGATCAAATCTACAGCGAGGTGTACAGCTTCTTTTACGAGAACTCATTTCTCCTCAGAAGAGATCTCACCTTTGCTGTTAGATCTAAGAGGCTCCTCCAGATTAAGCTAAACGGGGTTATCAGGGGGAAACTTCCTGATAAGTACGAGGAGCTCAGATTGCTTAAGACTAGGGACATAGAGGCTATTTCAGGGAAGGCTATAATAGATTCGTTCCTGAGCAGGTATGGATATAGGCTAAAGGTTAATCTGGAGGAGCCCCATCTGCTCTTCAGGGTTGAGTTGTTTGAATGGGGTGGGTATATAGCGCTTGATCTAGTAGGGGTTGACTCTAACTCCAACAGGGGGTTCAGAGTTTACCATCATCCGGCAGCGATGAAGGGACATCTAGCTGCCTGTGGGCTCTCCTTTAAATACAGGATCTTAGAGGAAGCCAAGAGAAGGGGAAAGTTAACCTTTCACGATCCTATGTGTGGTGGAGGAACCATCCCTATAGAGCTACTCTACTGGTATCTTAACCTACCGCCTTCGTTTCACAGGTGGAGGAGTTTGGCTCTCTGGAAGGTCCTC
>JALUEN010000090.1:0-11865 GCA_027052755.1 bacterium
GAACTCAAAGGTGTCCCGATCAAACCTAGCCTCAAAATACACCTCAGGAGAGAAGTCTGGGAGGAAGTTCCTCTTATAGTCAGAGAACTTAAAGGCGTTGTCCAAGATATTGAAGAGGATGGTCTTCAACTTCTCAAGGTCTGCAACGATCTTGGGCAAGTTAGGCTGAAATTCCCAGGAGAACTTTATCCCTTTCTCCATAGCTCGCTCTAGGAAAGTTCTCATTAGGTCATTGAGAAACTGGAATGAATCTACCTCCTCTAAGTTCAGTTTAGGCTTCTCAACGTGAAATTTCAGCCTAGACTGAACCTCTACTAAGGTCTTTATCATCTTATTCGTCTCCGATTCAATAATCTTGAGGAACTCCCAGGTTACCTTCGGATCCGAGTAAGCCCCATCAAGTAAGGTCTCAACAAAACCCTTGATAGTGGTTAGAGGCTCCATGAATATCTCAGTAACCTTCTCCAGGGTTTTAAGCGCATCCTCCTGAACCTTCCTTATCAAGGTGATATCCCTTAAAGCTATCAGCAGGTTTGGAAAGCCCTTTTTTAAGCTCACCACCACTATCTTCATCAGGAAGACCCTGCTTCCCAGGGGGAGTATGAACTCATCCCGCTTAGGCAAGTCAGGAGGAAGCTCTAATAACGTCTCCAGCTTAGTCTTGAAAAGATCTTTTAGCTCATCCGGAAAGTCTCTTCTCTTGAAAGCTCTCTCAAGGAAGGTCTCAGCGTTAGGGTTAGCGTATAACAGCTCGCCCTTAGGGGACAGTAGCATCACAGCTTCATCATAGTGATCAAAGAGTCCCTTCAAGATCCCGAAAGATCTATCGGTAGTTCTACGTCCCCTTGTCATAGATCTCACCTTTCACTGGCTTCTCTTAAGGCTTCTCCAGGTAGCTTCAAAGCTCCTCTGAGAACTTCGCTTAGCTACCAACTAGCTATCTAACTTACATACCACCGGTGTACAACAAACCGGCTATGGAAGCCACTAACAGGTTAGTAAGCGTGCCACCTAACACAGCGTATAGCCCAAGCTGAGATAGGGTAGGTCGTTTCTCAGGAGCAAGCGAGCTGATACCACCTATCTGGATAGCTATTGAGCTGAAGTTAGCGAATCCACAGAGCGCATAGGATAGCATTATCCTCGTCTTGAAGCTGAGGAAAGTGTAGTGAGCGGGGGTAATGCTAAAACTTAGATCACCTATCCCAGGTAAAGCTAACGAGAAAACGTGGAGCTGATCAGGAAGGTTAAGAAGCCTCATCACATCTAGGTACTGAGTGTTCTGAAGCAGATGAGCTAGATCCATGTAAGCTACAAACTCATTAATCACTACCTTCTCACCAATTAAACTGCCAGCGAGCACCGCCTCCTTGGCAGGGATACCAATTAACCAAGCTATTGGCGCCATCAGGTAGCCGAAGAGCTCCTGGAGGTTCATCACAGGTATGAAAGGCAGAAAGCTATGGAGGAGTCCAGTTACCCAACTGGTTCCAGCGTTTAATAGGTGTATCAAGCTGATGAAGACAAGCAACATAGCACCAACGTTGAAAGCTAGGTACATACCGTCTGTAGCTCCTTTAGCAGCAGCATCTATCACGTTAGCCTCCTCTGGGATATAGTGGAGCTTAAGCTCACCTTTAGTAAGAGACTCCTCAGTCTCAGGCACGAGTATCTTAGCAATAAGCAGAGCACCAGGCGCTGCCATCACACTTGCCGACATTAGGTGTCCAGCTATCCCCGGTATATACTCATAGAGCATGCCAACGTAAGCAGCCATAACTCCACCAGCTACGGTAGCCATACCAGCTACCATGACAGCGAAGACCTCAGAACGAGTCATCTTTCCAATATAGGGTTTTACCAGTAAAGGCGCCTCAGTCTGTCCAACGAAGATGTTAGATGAGGCAACTAAGGTCTCTCCCCCACTGGTATCCATGAGGTAGAACACGATCCTAGCGATGGTCAGGATAATAAGCTGCATAATCCCTAAGAAGTACAGAATTGATATAAGCGAGGAGAAGAAGAGGATGGTGGGAAGGATCTTGAAAGCGAAGTTATTAAGCGCAGGCTCTAGCTGACCAGTGTTGAAACTAGCGAATAAAAAGGCTATACCTTTCTCTGAGTAACTTAAAAGCCCAACGATAACGTCGTTCATGAACTTAAAGAACTGCACACCTATAGGTGTTCTGAGAACCAGGAGCGCAAATGAGAACTGAATCACTAAACCACCGATCAAAGTTCTCAAACTTATCGCCTTCTTATTCTGAGAGAACAGATAAGCTATAGCTAACATAGATGAGATCCCAAGAAGCCCCCTTAAAACCCTATAAGGATCATGAAAGAGGTCATAGATGATCACGCTTAGATCTATTAAACCGAGGGCTATGAGTATCTTAAGGGCATGCTTATCAAGGAAATCACTCACAGGTTTCATTAAGTTATCAAACTTCTCCAGCATCTTCTCCCTTATTGTCTCAGTTCTCCTCTCCTCTGAAGTCATCTAGGTCAACCTCCTTCCGCCCAATTTTCACTAGTGTTCTCCTCTAAGAATAGACAGGACCTTGTTAATGAAGTCCCTCCAGTTTACCTTTAATATCCAGATCACCGATAAAGCTATGTATATCCAGGCTACTATAACCCTTATCTCCTCACTTGGGTGAACTAGCTGATATGCGAACAAAAGAAATAATAGCAGAGCCTCCCACCAGGTAAACTTCAGATCAGCTAGCATAACCCCCGCTAGAAGTGATTGCGCAGCTGTCAGGAATATCTCATCTACCTGAACCCTGTCCAGAGCTAGAGAAGGTACGAGGTGTCCAACGCTCCAGATACTCGCTATGCCATAAACTAGTGGGATAAAGCCAACCAGAAGTGTCCACTGGTTAACCTTAGATGATACCAAAGCCCCGAAAGCGTCAGTGGTTAGTAACTTCCAAGCGAAGTAAGATGCTGCTATAAGTTCAGGTGCCTCAGAGGCTATCGGAGCTATCCACTGTACCAGTATGAACTCATCTATTCCAAACTCCCTCCCTATATGTATAAGTCCCTCAGAGAAAGGTTCTGCAGATAGGTATATGGATAAAGCAGCGAGAGCAAATAACCCCCAGGTACTTAATCGTCTGTAAAATGTAGGTAAATTAGAGATGAGCTCAGTTGGCCCTCCTAAGCTAGGCTCCCTCTTCTCAGTTTTCAAGGTGAAGTACAGGTAAAGCCCAAATATGCTAAATAGTACTAATGTGTCCACTATGTGCAGGCTTCTCTTGAGAACTATAGTGAAGGAGTATATAGTAGCTAAGAGGAGCATGAAGACCTCCATAGCGTTCTCCTCAGACATCTCTACCCTTAACCTAGCCTTGGGATCCTTGTTCCTGAGGAAGTTTATCAGAACTATTAACCCCCAACCCACACCGATAAGTATCCTGTTAGCACCTGTCATGTTGCTCGTAGCGAAATGTTTATAGGACTCAACGAAAGCAGCTTTATAGGAGAAGTATATATCAACCGCGTACTCAGGGAGAACATTAACTAGGGCCAAGAGAGCTATAGCGAATCCTGGAGGTAGATCTAACTGCATTAACTCACAGCTCCAGGAGATCAGGAACCCTGCTCCTATGATACTTAGACCTGCCCAAGTAGTTTCAATAAATGGATCGCTAGGCACTAGGTGAGCCATTCTGGCTAAGCTAAAGCTAAGGGGTGGTAAAATAGATAGGAAAAGTAATAATATCGCTATTAAGTTCCCCTTTCCCCTTGCGCTCATATAGGCTCCTCCACTTCCTTGATAACTTTTTTTAATTGTATATAATCCTCCTCACATCTAGTCCTAAGATCTCCAACTTCTCCCTTGAACTAGGTAAGTTTGTCTCTAGGATAAGGTATAGATGCTCAGCTTTTACGGTCAAACCCCTATATATCCCGCTCACTTCAGAGCTACTGGTGATTATTCTTACTTCCCTATCTTTAAGCGCATCCCTCTTAGAGAAGAGTTTCACGAGTTGAGCTAGCTCTCTAAAGGCGCTATCAGCCAACCTACTAATAATCTCCTCAACTAAAGTCTCAGATAATTCGCTTAGATTTAATTTAACATCAACAACCTCAGAAAGTGATATAGCGTTAGGGTTAAGTAATCTAACCTGTTCCATATCCCCCTCGGAAACCTTAACGTTTATCCCGATACCTATCAGAAACCTAGAGTTTCTTCCATGGCTTCTCCTCTCTATCAGGACCCCGCCAACTTTTTTTAGTTTCTCTGCTGAGACTAAGATTAGGTCGTTAGGGAAAACTAGTTTCAGGAGGTTGAGATTAAGTAGGTCATCTAAGGTTTCAGCAGTGATTAATCCGATAGCTAGTGGTAAATTCTCCATCGGTAACGTTAAAAGTTCCCCACTTAAACTGATGGTGAGCCACAAACCACCAGAGGGAGAAATCCACCTCCTGCCATATCTCCCCCTTCCTGATATCTGTCTCTGAGCCTGAACTACTATCACCTCATCTAGTGAGGAAGCCCTAGAGAGCTCCCAAGCTATCTCCTGAGTAGAGCTGATGGTCTCATAGCGTTTAAAAATCACTTTAGGCATGCCCTGACTAGGTTACCTCCTTTCCCTTTGCCAGCTCTGCGTCGCTTGGTCTGAGGTATATTCCCTTAACTGAGATTGGGTTAAAGAGAGGTAGCTCGTCATACGTGAAGACAGCATCTGCTACACCCTTAGCTGAGGGTTCAAGCTCAATAACTGATAATGGGCTGAGATCGTTGTATATCTTAATTAATTCCTCCTCTCTCAAATTACCTGGATATATCAGGAGGTTAAAATCCCCTAAGGTCTCCTTTAGATCCCTGAGATCACTGAAGTTTACTAACCTCAACTCCCAGATAGGTTTCAAGTTCTCGTCCTCCATCACGAAAGCAGAGGAGTAAAGTTGCCTCTTTCTAGCATCATATAAGACTAACACCTTGCCTTCTAATTCAGATAGCTCAAGCGCTACGAGGCTTCTAAGGGTATCAACAGCGAGAAGTGGTAAGTTAAGGGACCAAGCTAGAGCTTGTGTGAAGCTAAGTCCTATCCTAGTAGAGGTGAAGAAACCGGGGCCTCTAGAGACAGCCACAGCATCTAGATCCTTAAAACTCAACCTCAAGCCTCTTAGCAGGGTGTCAACTGAGGGGGCTAAGATCCTAGTGTGAAGGTATCCATGAAAAGTCACTTCCCCTAGCGAGATAGTCTCCCTTCCCCTGCGCTCGTATACACCACAGGAGCCAACTAGACCTGAACTCTCAACTGCTAGTATCCTCATGTACTGAGACATAGCGATACCTCCTTACGTCCTGAGCATTCATTTAAACTTTACTCCAACGAAAACCCCTATTATGGAGAATATAATTGCCACCAGGTACAAGATGAGCACTGCTTGAACTTGGTTGAACCCTATTCTGAGAAGCTGATGGTGTATATGTTCCTTATCCGCGGAAAATATAGGCTTTCTCCTGAGGAGTCTCCTTATGATAGCTAGAGTTGTATCCCCCAGAGGTATAGCGAAGATAAGGATAACAGGGGTGATACTGAACAAGGTAAATGTCTTCAATGGACCGAGTATGGATACAGCAGCAAGCAGAGCTCCAAGCTGAAGTGAGCCTGAATCTCCCAGGAAAACCTTCGCAGGGTAAAAGTTATGGGTTAGGAAACCCAGAGATGCTCCCACTAAGCTTAAGGTGATGAAACCAACGAACTCCCTACCTAGACTAAAGGATATGTAACTCATCGCAAGGCCTATGATTACTGATACACCTGCTAGGAGCCCATCTAATCCATCTATTAAGTTCATAGCGTTCATTATAGCCACGAACCACAAGATGGTGAACGAGAAACTGAAGAAAGGAGAAAGGAATATAAATTTCCCACTAAGCCAGGGGAAGTAATTAGTGAGGAACTCAACCCTAAGTCCTAAGAACCAGGCAACGCTTCCTATCACTATCTGTCCAAGAAGCTTGAAGATCGGCTTAAGATCATAGATATCATCTAGGAGCCCTAAAGCAAAGCTAGAGGAGATAACCCATAACAGTGATAGCGACACATCCCTGTATTCACCTGGATAGATCAGGATAGCTATTAAAACGGATAACAGAACCCCACTGATAATCCCTATCCCTCCAGTTCTAGGGATAGGTTCTCTGTGTACTTTCCGCTCATCAGGTTTATCAAGTATGTTGAACTTGCGTCCTAAGTATATAGCTAGCTTTGTCCCTAGGAAACCTCCTAGGAAGCTGAGGATCGTAATGGATATTCCAAAAGCTAGCTCTGTTGTTCTCGTCAACATCATAAGCATCACTCTAGATGAAGGCTTCTCACTAAGAGAGTGTTCTCCCAAGAGGTTAGGCTCTCCCTCCTAGTTCTTAAATAGAAGAATAAATAAAAAAGGGCGGAGGGTGTACCCTCCGCCTGAGCGTCTCACGTGAAGTTAATGTTACTCTATAACCTTAACAATGAACCTTATAGCAGTTCTCTCCTCACCGTTGATGTTAACCTCAGTAAAGGCCGGGATGCAGACCAAGTCCATACCGAGAGGAGCGACATATCCTCTAGCGATAGCGATAGCTTTCACTGCCTGGTTAACTGCTCCGGCTCCTATCGCCTGTAACTCTGCCTTCTTGTGCTGTTTTAATACAGAGGCTAAAGCACCAGCTACCGCATTAGGCTTAGACTTACTAGAAACCTTTAGGATCTCCATATCTTCCCCCCCCTGTTCTCCGAGTACTGACATCCTTATTGCTGTTTTAGTCTCTCCATTTATCTCCACTTCAGCGAACTCAAAGATAGCTCGCAAGTCCATACCAAGAGGAGCGACGTATCCTCTAGCAATAGCGATAGCTTTCACTGCTTGGTTAACTGCTCCAGCTCCTATCGCCTGTAACTCTGCCTTCTTACCTTTTCTGAGGATAGTAGCGATAGCTCCACCCACTGAGGTTGGATTGGATTTGGAGGATACCTTTAGAATCTCTACGTTCTCCTGAAGAGCTGTCCCCTGTCTTTCCGTCATCTCTGCCATCTCTATATCTTCCTCCTTGTAAGGGGTAGTGATCTCCTTTCTCTCCTTATTAAACTAAACTAATTCTCAGATGATTATTTACGTTATTTCCCCTCAGTTTTCCTCCTGATTTTCACTAAATCGTTCTTTTTTTTCATCAAGTATTTCAGCAGCATCATCGGTAGTGTTCTCCCTAATTCCCCCAAAAGCCTGCTTTATACAGTACTCCTGAAATTCCAATAGATTAGGGTAAACCGGAACCCCTTTACGTCCTTTAGATAAGAAAGCCTCCAGTGAACCGTCAGTTTTCACATCTCTCAAAGCTTCCTGAAGGAGTTTGACCAGTTTCCTGAAGTTCAGCTCAGTTGAGAGCGTTACCTCATCTCCAAGGAGAGCTCGGTAATTGAAGTAAACATCCTCTATCCTATAGACCATGTTGTCCTTAGTTATGAAGTCTATCAAGAGCATCTCCCTGTATCTAGGTTTGAGGTCTATGTCTAACCCCTCGCCCACCTCACCGAAAAGTCCTCTAGTGATGAGTTTCCTCAGTTTTGAAGGCTCAACCCTATCCTTACCTAAATTTACCTTAACAAGTCCCATAGAAAAAAACAGGATATCGTTTTTCTTTACCTTTTTTATGACAGTTTGCTCAATATAGTTAGCCCCTGTATCCTCCCTTAACTCTGAAGACTTAGGGGAAGGGTTTGAGATCTCAGAAAATATCTTGTGCTCAATGATAAGCTCATCCCCGTCTATCTTCAAAGCTTTTATCCTAAAGGGGATATAAGACAAAGTTTCCACCTCCGGAGTATTGAGGCTTAAAACAATGGACTAACCCAAGGTCTGCCCCTTCTTGTCCGGGAACGGACAGGGTTCACAATCTGCTACGCTCTGGAGAGGTCTAGCGTAGTAGGTGTGTGTACAGTTAATGAATACCTTTGGAGGGTCCTGAGCCATATCAAACCCGAAATCAAAGTAAGGGCAGAACTCATCAGGAATGTGTTTCAGACAGAAGTGATAAAGCTCGTCATATTGTTCCTGAGAGGTATGCTGATAGAAGTGCCTCTCACATTGGAATATACCGAGCTGTGAGTTTCTGAACTTACATGGTCTGTAACTCATTTTATTCCCCCCTTCACAAGTACAGTATTCTCTATTCTCCCTTAAATCTCTTCACATAGTTCTGTACGATGAACGAGGCTACATCATTAGGGTAGGTATCAGGCCCGAATCCTGCATCGTATCCTAGCTCCTGAGCTAGCCTATGCGATATCCTAGGACCTCCCGCTATCAGTATAACCTTATCCCTGAGTCCCTCTGCTTCCAGGAGATCCACCAATTTTGTCAGGTTCTTTATATGTATATTCTTCTGTGTAACCACCTGAGATACTAGGATAACCTCAGCGCCAAGTTCCTTAACTTTTCTCACTAATTCCTCTGGTGGTACTTGAGCACCTAGATTATAGACCTGGAAACATGAGTAAGCTTCTAGGCCTTTCTCCCCTCTATAACCTTTCATATTCAGGATACTATCAAGTCCAACGGTGTGAGCATCAGAACCTATGGTAGCTCCTACAACTTTCAACTTCTTCCCTATATATTTCTCAGCGAACTTCTCAACCTCTTTTTTAGACATCTTCTTATACTCAGGGACTACAGGGTTAAGCTGACTGATATCCACATCGTGGACGGTGCTACCATAAGCCACGAAGAAGGTGAAGTTCTCATCTAGCGGTTCCACCCAGGCCAGTTTAACCTCCTGAAACCCCATCTTTGACAACAATACTCTAGCCGCTTCCTCAGCCAGCAGTTTATCTCCTATCGGCAATGTGAAGCTAAGCTGGACATACCCATCTCCCATAGTATCACCGTAGGGCTTTATCCTCAATAGTTATCACCTCTCCTTCAGGGGTATAGTACTCAATGAAAGGTTGACTCTCTGGGATTCCATGGAGATCAGTATTTATTAAGTTACCCCCGTAAGCTATAATCGGCACTTTAGATCCAGCTTCTAAATACTTCAAAGGGGTATGACCTATAATTAGTCTTTTTAGGCTAAGCTTCTCCATAAGACTCAGGATACGCTCCTCAGATGGTGGTTGGATATTACGGTTAGAGAAAGCATCAATACCCCATATTCCCCTACTCCAGAGGACCTGAACTTTGAACTTCTCCTTCTCCTCCTCTGTTAAGCTATTTACTCCCTCTATCAAGACCTTCTCTAGGAGCTGGAGATCATCTGGAAGGGTATGAGACATCAGGTAACCATTAATTTTTACTAGGAGAAGCATCTCCTCTAAGATAGACGCTAGAGGAGATGTGGTCATCTCCTCTAACCAGCGATTGATACCTCCAAAGCTATCGCAGGTCTGTTTTCCACCTTGAATGTACCAATTGAGAAACTCCATAAACTGAGAAACCTCTTCCTGAGAGAGACCCATTGAGATCCCTTTAAACATCGCCTGGTAGAAGTTAGCTGTAGCTGTTTCCAGTAGCTCAAAGAAGGCCTCCCCTAATCTCTCTTGAAGGCCTTTGTAGACTCTGAGAGCTTTTTCCATCATATCCTCGTGATTACCTTTAAGGAGGAACAACCTGTAGTTAGCCCTCAGCTCTGGATCAGCTTTTAAATCACCCTTCAGCTTAGATAGGAGAAGCAGTATCCTGTAGCTTCCCCATATCCACTCCTCCCTAGGTCCCTCTAACTGCTCTCCTCTCCAATCAACGTAATCTCCAATTAATACTAGGTCCGTAGGTTCAGAGTCTCGCCTCCACCTAAACTCCATTGGGTTAGAAGCACTCTCGTACTCCACCAAATCATTCTCAGTTAGAATCCTGACAAGTCTGAAGTAATCACCATGTAGATCACCTATAACTATCAGTCTCCTCTTAGGGAGATCTGCATCTCCTTCCCCTTGTTCATCAGTTAAAACTTCCGTATGCTCTCTCTTCTCTGATATCTCAAACTCCCCAGAGCTCTCAGGGGACTGCTCAGGTTTACCCTGCTCGCTAAAGTTTAAAGAGGAGTCGTTATTAGGTTCCTGTGAGCTTTCCTGAGAGCTCTGAGATTGCTCCTTATCTCTCTTAGGCGCGATTCTCTCCACTATTTTCTTAAACAATCTCCTTACCACGGTCTATTACCTCCAGAGATTCCCTGTATAATTACTTCGCTTCCTGAGAGGTTATGCCCCTGATCTCAGGGGTTATGATCTCATCTATAATCCCGTATTCCTTTGCCTCCTGAGAGCTCATAAACCTGTCTCTATCCGTATCTCGCTCTATCTTCTCTATGGGTTGTCCAGTGTGCTTAGCCAGAATCTCATTGATTATCTTCCTAAGCCTCATGATTTCCCTAGCGTGTATATCTATATCAACCGCTTGTCCGCCTATACTGGATATCCAAGGCTGGTGGATCATTATCCTGGAATAAGGAAGCGCAAACCTCTTTCCTTTAGTTCCTCCTGCCAGTATGAGAGCAGCTGCGCTAGCTGCCATACCTACACATATAGTAGATACATCAGGCTTTATCACCTGTATCGTGTCGTATATAGCTAGACCAGCTGTAACGCTTCCCCCAGGGCTGTTGATATATATATCTATATCCTTCTCCGGGTCCTCTTTCTCAAGGAATAGAAGCTGAGCAATAACTAGGTTAGCTAAGGTATCAGTTATAGTATCACCAATGAAAACTATCCTCTCCTTAAGGAGCCTAGAGTATATATCATATGCTCGCTCGCCTCTAGGAGTCTGTTCCACTACAATAGGTACAAGAGTGTCCATAGGTTTACTCGGCACCCAGAGGTTACTAGTGTAAAACAGGTCTCTCATATCCCTCTCCCCCTTCAAATCAGTGAGATCTAGTCATTAGAGCTCTCGCCTGTAGCTAGCGCCTCGTTAATCGCCTCAGCTACCGCTTCCTCCCCCTCTTTATAGAACTCCTTGGTAACAACATCCCATACCTTCCTAGCTAGGAGCTCATTTAAAACTGATTGATATATATCGTTGAAGGCAGCCTCCGGAGAGAAACCGCTCTGGAGAAGCTGGAAGAACCTCATCCTGAAGGTATCATCCGTTTCTATGAGTTTTCTAACATCATCCGGTGAGATAGAAACTCCTAGTTCCTTGGTCAGTGCATCCATTATTATCATAGCTTTCACATCTCTCTCCGCTCGCTTCCTTATCTCCTGGTTAAACTCCTCCTCTGTAATCCCGCGTTCTTTGAGGTAGTCTTCAAGTGATCTCCAGTTCCTTAGTATATCCTCCCTCAGGTGTTCCATTTGATGCTCTACCATGGACTTAGGTAGTGGAACCTCAAGGTGTTCCATTAAGTAGTTAAAGACCTGGTTAAGGGCAGATCTCTTATTAAGCGATTCATAAGCTGATTCTAGAGCCTTCTTAATCTGGTCCTTCAACTCGTTCAGATCTTTAGCCTTTAGTTTCTTAGCGAACTCATCATTGACCTCTGGTAAAACCTTCTTCATAACCTCCTTAACAGCTAACCTAACCTCTACTTCCTTTCCTGCTAAATCTTTTATGTGGAAATCCTCAGGGAAAGAGACCTTAAATGTCTTCTGCTCCTCAGCTTTCATCCCTATGATGTTCTCATATATTGCTGGTAGGAGCGAGTTCTCATCCACCTCAACAACGTGTTCCTCATCAATATTACCAGCCACTACCTTATCGCCTTCCTTCATCTCATAGGCTAACCTGACCCTGTAACCATCATCAACGGGTTCATCAACCTTCTCGTAAGTAGCTAAGGTCTCCCTCATTGACTCCAGCTGCTCGTTGATATCCTCCTCTGTAACCTTCTTCTCCGGCAGTTTCACCACTATATCGGAAAGCGGAGGT
>JALUEN010000090.1:11875-15173 GCA_027052755.1 bacterium
ACCTCTAACTGAACGGAGAAAGTGAGCGCTTCCTCATCATCAGGGTTAAACTTCTCCACCTTCACCTCGTGAACTTTAACAGGGTATATCTCCTCTCGCTCTATAGCTTTGGAGTAATACCTGTTCATAGCCTCTTGAAGCGCCTCGGTCAAGACCCTCTGCCTACCGAAGTAGTTCTCAACTAACTTTAGAGGAGCTTTTCCGGGTTTAAAGCCCTTTATCCTCGCCTTCTTAGATAAGTCCTTGAGGATATCCTTATAGACTTCATTGAACTCAGATCTTGATAGTTTAATAACAAGCTTCAGATCAGTTCCAGTACCTTCCTTGATAATCTCCATATCTAACACCCCTTTTCCTTATCCCTTGTTAAGATCCCCCTCAATATAGAGGTCGCTCTCCAATAGTTTCAGCAGATGTCCTTGGATGACCTCCAATAACTCATCAATCCCCTCCCCAGTTCTCGCAGATATAAAAACAGCGTTAGGATAGCTCATCTTCAATTCCTCTAAGGTCTTCTCATCAAGCAGATCTATCTTATTAAAAGCCAGTATCTTAGGGATATAATCTAGGTCAAGTTTAATCAAGATTCTCTCCACAGCCTCTATGTGGTCCCTGAAGTTAGGGCTAGAGGCATCAACTAAGTGAAGGAATATATCAGCCTCCTCCAGCTCTTCAAAGGTAGCTTTAAAAGCTGCCAGGAGCTCCTGAGGTAAATCCCTTATAAACCCTACCGTGTCAACCATGAGCACCTCTTTACCTAACTCCTTAAGCTTAGGTAAATAGAGTCTCCTAACCGTTGGATCTAGTGTAGCAAAAGCCCTGTTATCAACGTAAACCTTGCTCTTCGTTAAGTAATTGAAGAGGGTTGATTTCCCAGCGTTAGTGTAACCTATAACGGTTACAACTAGGATATCAGATCTCCTCCTCTTAGCCCTCTGAGTAGCCCTAACTTTTCTGACCTCCTCTATCCTCCTCCTGAGCTGGTGGATCCTCCTGAGTATCTTCCTTCGCTCCACCTCAAGCTTGGTTAAACCAGGGCCCCTAGTACCGATGCCTCCTCCTAACCTGGATAGCATCTTACCGTACCCCACTAGCCTAGGTAGTATGTAGGTTAGCTGAGCTAGCTCTACCTGAAGCTTTCCCTCTATTGTCCTAGCCCTCTGAGCGAATATATCCAAGATAAGAGCTACCCTATCAATCACCTTAGCGTTGATAATCTCCTCTAGGTTCCTGTGCTGAGCCGGAGATAACTTATTGAGGAAGACAACCAGATCCGCATCCAGCTCATCCACTAACCTAGCTATTTCCTGAGCTTTCCCCTTGCCTACTAAGTACCTAGGATCATAACTTCTCCTCTTTTGAACGACCTTAAAAACAGGTTCAGCGTCTGCGCTCTTAACTAACTGCTCTAACTCCTCCATCATCTCCTGGAAATAAGCCCTGTTCTTCGGGGTCATAACCCCGACGAGTATAGCCCTCTCCTTCCTCTCGTCCATCCCTTAACACCTCTAACCTAACTCTTTGAAGATAAATTTAAGCTATCAAGGATTCCTTCCTCAACTGGATTGAAATAATTCTCACCTTTCTTAAACACACCCTCAAATCCCTTTCCTCCATCTGGTGGTCTCTTAATATCAGCAAACTCTCCCTCAGCTATAGCGTTCCAAAGTCCTCTCTCATGAACCCTCTTAAGTTGCTGGTTGGAGAGCTTAAGTAACTCATCCGCTCTCCTCTGAATTATACCGTCCTCAAGGAGCTCAACTTCTTTAGAGAGATCTCTAGCAGCGTTGAATATGTACTTAACCGCTTGAAGACTTATAACCCTATCCTGGAGGAATGGGGTATGTATAGCCTCCGTTAGGATACCCACTAAGTGTATAGCTTGGTCAGTCATAACAGAAGCTAGGTTAAACATAGCGTCAATAACATGTGTTTGGAAGATATTTCCAGTAACGTGCCTAGTAGGAGGCATGTATTTTATCGGACAATTAGGGAAGAGGCTCCTTATCAGGATAGCGCTAGCCAGCTCATACAGGAAGGAGTTCTTCATGTAAGGGTTTATCTCAAAGGCGTGTCCCAAACCTATTAATTTATCAGGCATACCACATAGCTTAGCAAAGTGGTAGTTGATAAAGTGAGAGGTTATCACCGTGTACCCCTTCTCATAGGCATCAGCAGTAGTTAGGTAGTTATCCTCTCCTGTGTTTATGATAATGTCAGCATAGGTTATCACCAGCCTACTGAAGTACTGATCAATAAAAGTTCGTTTAGGGTTGATATCCCTAAATAGGATTCCATACATGCTATCGTTCAGTAACATATCCAGCCTCTCAAGAGCCCCCATAGCAGCAATCTCAGGCATACAGAGTCCAGAGGAATAGTTAACCAGCCTGAGATATCTTCCAGCCCTCTTCATCTCCTCATCAAGTGCTTCTCTCATCACCCTAAAGTTAGCTTGAGTAGCATAGGTACCACCATATCCCTCAGTAGTTATCCCCTCAGGTACGTAATCTAGTAAGCTTTGAGCTGTAGATCTGATAACAGCTATTACATCAGCACCATGTCTCACAGCTGCGATAGCCTGCTTAACGTCTTCGTAGATGTTACCGGTAGCCACTATAACATATATCCAAGGTTGTGGTGGATTACCGTACTTCTCTATGAGCTCTAAGCGTTCCTCACGCCTCCTCTCTATCCTCTTTAAGCCCTCCTCAGCAAGTTTAAGAGCCAACTCCTTAGCCTCAGGTTTTAGGGGAAGCTTTACCAAGTTCTCTCCTTTATCCAGAGCCCTCTTAACCTCATCAAGAGATCCCAAGTGGGCCATAGCGTTACCGAGATATAAAGCAGCACCATCGCCTAACTTTCCCTCATCCTTAACCTGATCAACTAATAGGTTAACGTAAGGAATCCCTTCTGAGTTAGCGCCTTCTAAACCCATAATTCTGAGGGTAGTCCTTTCCACGGACACCGTGCTATGATCTCTTATGAATTCAAACACTTCAGAGACTATATCTTTAGCTAACTGATGGTTCTCCTCTACTAACTCTTTATCCAGCTTTATCCTCAACATCTCAATACCCCCTATCAGTTTTATTGCACTGTTCCTCCCTCTTATCACTTAATTTTCAAGGACAAATTGAACCCTCCTCTAAATAATTGAGATTCTCTTAAAGTGAATTCGCTAGGATAACCACTCCTCTCTCTAGAAAGTATCTTTAAGCTTTTAATGTGCTTAACGGAGGTGTTAAAATTGAAAATCTTTCATAATAGGTTCCTAAGGTACATAATATCCCTGTTA
>JALUEN010000091.1 GCA_027052755.1 bacterium
GAATACGTTCGCTCAAGGTTACCTAGGGTATTCGTGGGAATGGTCGGGTTCTCAGGCCATGGGAAAACCACTTACATAACCTCGCTTGTGTTCCTCTTAAAGGACGTCTTCATGAATATGGGGAGATGGAAGGACTTCTCCTTCATGGCTTTGGATATGGAGACCCTTAGTCTGATATATGATAGGGTTAAAGTGCTCACTAAAGAGGCTAGATTACCTGAAGCTACCCCGGTTAACTTTCCAACTCCTTTCGTTATGCAGTTCTTCAACATACCATACCTAGGGGATTGGTTCATTACGTTTTATGATGTAGGTGGAGAGGTATTTGAGCATCCTGATAGGATATCTGTGCAGGGAAATCTCGTAGCTAAGTCATCATCTGTGATATTCATCTTGAGCTTGAGGGACTGTGGAGATACCTGGGAAGCTAGAGGTGAGGAAGCTTTCAGGTTACTTAACACCTTTATCCTTGGAAGGGACAGGCTCTATCCTCAGGGGAGAGATTATCAAAACCTCATAGTAACCCTAACGAAAGCTGATACTTTGGTTAGGGATATGCCTAAACAGTTAGCTGAATACCTAATTAAAGGAGACTATAAGGAGTACACGGATTTATCTCCTGAGTACGGCTTAAAGCTTAGCGAGGTATCTAACGCAGTTAGGGAGTGGCTGTACAGTATCAATCCCATGAAGGGGTTCCTCTCGCTAGCTGAGAGAAGCTTCAGGAAGGTCAGGTACTCAGTGGTATCAGCCATCGGTTCTCCACCTGTTGGCGATAAACTCCTTGCCTCCCTGAGACCGGAAGATCCTAAGAGAGTGCTTGATCCGTTCCTGTGGACACTTTACGATACCGAGGAGAAAGGAGCTTTGGTTTCCCTTATAGAAAGCTTCTCACTGTTCCTTAAGAGGTTGTTCTCTGGAGAGAGGAGTTGAGGAGGGAGGGAGAGATGTCTTCTGAAACCAGGAGTCAAAGTAAGCTAACTGTCCTCCCGAGGTTCTTCTACTCAAGGTTTGATGTATCTCCTAGAGGGAAAAGTGGGTTCCACATAGCTTATTGGTCTGAGGATTACATTCAAGAGAGAGAATTAGTTGAGATTGAAACAAGGATCTATTGGCCTCAGAATGTGGATCTAAGGGAGAAGTTCACACTATTCCCTTTAAACTTATCCTCCGGTAGGTTTATGGCTTTGTGTTTTTACAGATCTAGACCTGATCTGAGGGATAAGTATGGGCGTGGAGGAATCTTTGAGGTATTAGGTCTCTTGATCCCTATGGATATCTGGAGAAAGGGCATATCACTTTCGGATATATATAACCTAGCTGAGTTCCCCTCTAGGGAAACTCTAGGAGACAACTCTCAGCTAGAACCCTTAAAATTAGAGCTTAAAGAACCTGATGAGGTTAGAGGTTATGCGATAACCTCATCAGAGGTTAATTTTTCTAAATTTCTGATCTTAACGAGGAAGATACTAACTGAGCGATTAAAGGGGAAGGTTATCGTAAAACTTCCAAAAGCTCTTAAAGAGATATTTAAATTCATAGAATCCGTTTACCTATATCTAGATCCGCTTTCACGGGAAAAGCTGTCCCTTGATACGGGATTTGATGCTGGGAACCTCTTTTACACTGATCACAAGCTTCTAGGTTATCTAGAGGTAGCGCCTAGGGGGGAGTTTCTCCTTCAGATTGATCTGAGGGATCCCCATTCTAGGGAAGGGCTGAGGGAAGTTTCTGGTTCAGAAACTACTGAGGATTTATTTAAATCTTCAGACCTGTACGATAAATGGTTACTATCTGAGGATTTAGAGAAGAGTAGTTTTAAGCTTGAAGTCCTTGAACTGATCTGGCGTTTAGGGAGAGTGATAGAGGGTTTATACTCCTCCCTTAGAGAGGAAACCTTAGAGGTGGGAGATTATCTCAAGGAGATAGAGGATCTGATGGATAGCTTAGGAGATCTTCCCCCTTCTTTCTGGGGGGTATCCTCTGAGGAGATAGAGGAGATCTCTGAAGGTCTTCTAAGGTTGAGCTTTAAAGGGGAACTTAATTCTAAAGAACTAGAGATTTTGAAGAGGATCGTTACTTGGCTTAGACCTGAGGATAAACTACTTCTCATCTTTAAAGCACTGAAGAGTCCAGATCCTAAGAGGACAAGACTAGTCTTCCTCTCAGAGCTTAGAGAGGAGCTAACTAAGGCTCTGAACTCAAATCAGCTAGAGAAGCTCGTATCTGTCCTCAGCTATGAGGAGCTTCCCTTTTGGAGGAGGCTAGCTGAATATTTTGAGGAAGCTGACCCCCTAGCTTTTATCACAAAATCTCTAGCTAGTAGGGAATATCAAGAACTAAGTGCTTACATTTCTAGCGAGAAGAATGAAGAAGACTTTATCGCTAGGGTTAAGCTTTTAGCCCTCTTAGCTTCTCCAAGGACCTTTAAGAAGGTGAGGGATCTAAAGGGTATTCTAGAACTCCTCCTGAAGACGCTGAGGGAGAGGGAAGGTTCAGCCTCTAGCTTGAGGCCCTATTTAATGAGGTTGCTAGCGCTAGCTAGAGGACAAGTTGAAGAAAGAATTGCTTCTGAGATAGCAAAGTTAGCAGGTATCTCTAAGGAAGAGCTTGAAGGATTCCGTGAGGAGTTTAGGAGAACGAAACCCTCATTCCTCAGATCTCTTTTTGGTCTCTTGGGGAGGTTAGTTAGTAAGTAATCTAAGGGATCTTGGTTGTTTTGGGAGGGGAGTATATGAGCGGGTTGAAGTACACCTACTTTCTGTCTCCTGCAGTTTTAGCCACTCTAGGAGCTATCTATGGCCTTGAAAAAATAGCTAATCTCACTATATCAACACTCCAGGAGAAAAGGTTTGATCTCAGGGATCGTTTAGAAGATCAGATCAGCAAGCAGGAGAATACTTTAAATCAGCTATCTGATACGTTGGCCTCTCTCTCTGAAGAGGTAAAAAAGCGAAATTTCGCTCTATTTAGATCTGCTAGGAACCTAATAGCTCAAAGCCGTGAAAATATAGAGAGAGCTAAGAGTAGCCTTGAGGAATCTGATTCCTTTGATACTATCAGAGCGATTACCACCTTGGTAAGTATATACAGAGCTTTAAGAGCAAATCAAGATAAATTGGATGGGGTAAAGGAAAAGCTAGAAAAGATAGCTCATATTGAGAATTTAAGGGAAGAGGTTAGAAAGCTTTACGAGAGGTTAAACGAAGCTCTTAAAGGAGAACTATTGAGGAAGTGGTTCCCCTCTGAGGTGGAGGAGATCAGCAAGCAGTTACGGGAGGCCCGCTTTTACCTAGATTCTGGGGAGACTGCTCTTAAGGATCTTTACGCTCAGCTACTTGAGATGGAGGAGAAGTTGGAGGAGATGAAGATAAAGGCTGAAGAGCTTCAGGAAATGGATAGAGCTAGGAGAGAGGTACTTGAAGCTCTTAGGGAAACCGTTAAGGAGATGGGTTGGAGTGAGATAGGCGAACCTAAGCTTGAAAACGAGGCTGATCCTAGAAGCGATATATTATATACGGTTAACACTTACTCCGCTGGCGAGATGACTTTCAGGATATCACTTGATACTATAAAGGTTAACTCACCCTTTGAGCTGGAGAATGGTTTCTGTTTTGAACAGTTTAAGGAGCTCTCTGAGCATTTGAGGAAGCTAGGAGTTATCACCGAGTTTAAACGTGAGGAAATTGATGATGAAGATCCTCAGCTATTAGAGAGAGGAGCTTTGGATCTGCCAGATAGTGGAGCTTACAGTTATGATTACTATGAGGATTACCAGGAGGGATATCAGGAGTATTAAGCTTTACGGGGGAGATGATGGAACTATTTATTTACATACCTCACCTCCCTAGGGACGCTATCGGTAACCTCTCATGGGTAGATTGTATGTTTTATATCCTCCTCCTTCTCGTATTCTTCATTATATCCTTTAGTGTGCAGTTTTTAGAACGTCTATTTGGTTGGAGGATCTCTTCTAGAAGTAGGGTTAGGCAGCCGTTTCCCATCCTAGTTGAGGAAAGCTATAATAATTGGAATAGGCTCCCCAGTTTGAGGATGGAAGCGCTTTTACTCTGCTCCTCTGAGGAGGAGTTGCTAAGGGTCTTAAGATCTGTAAGACCTAGAAGTGATGATGACTTGTTCTACTATCTGTTAATTGAGGGGATTGCTAGAAGTCATCAAGAGAGGATTCTCCTAAGGGAATGGGATTTTAATCCAGATAGAGTTAGAGAGGTTTTTTCAGAACTGAACACTAGTGAGTTAGCTAAACGGGGAATAGAGATGATAGATAGCGAGAGGTTCAGTTCTCTAGATAAGATTTCTAAAGAGATAGTAATGGATTTAATAATAGAGAACATTGCTAGCTTACCTTATGAGTATAAGGAAAGACTGGTAAGCTTATCACTAAGAGAGAAGATAAATCTCAATCATAGAGCTATGACCTCATTAATAGAGAGTTTATCTTCTGAAGAGATCCCTAGGCTCCTGACATT
>JALUEN010000092.1 GCA_027052755.1 bacterium
ACTCAGCACTTTCCCTGTTTTCCCTATCGGGTAGCTTAGATCTAGGTGGCTCACAGGTATCTCTCCTTGAGTATAAGATTATAAAAGCTATAAGACCACAGCTACTGCTGGAGTTCCCCTCAGATACTTCTTCAGGAGGTCATGGATCTTCTCGGGTGTGACTTCCTGCACCCTCTCAACGTAATTGGTTATCCTCTCCAGGGGTAAGCCAGTTAAGGTGTTATAGCTGTAGCTGGAGGCTATAGAGGATCTATACTGAAGCCTCCTCAGGTAAGTTCCTAATGAGTACTGTTTCGCTCGTTCTATCTCTTCATTGGTGAGCGGTTCCTCAGGAAGTAGCTCTAGCTCCTCCCTTAACCTCCTCAGCGCTATCTCTAATTTATCCTTTGCTGTGGTCATGTAACCGGTTAAGATACCTGTCCCGAAGTAAGGTTTATATATGCTTCCTACCTCGTAAGCTAAGGACATCTTCTCCCGAAGTTCTATAAATAGCCTTGAACTCATAGAGCTAAGCGCTCTCCTGACAATCCCGAAGGCTAGAGCTTCATCCTCATTATCTATAGGGGGTGCTGGAAAGGTTACTGCTATCCCGCTCTGTAATTTATCCAGCTTATCCTCTAGTCGTCTCGGTTTAAACCTAGCCTCAGTAGGCCTTGAGGGGGATGGCTTAGCCCCTAGCTCTTTTAAACTCTCTAGGAAATCAAGGAGGACTTTCTCCTCCTGTGGAGATAGTGCTCCTGCTGAGGCTATGCTGAAGCTGGCCCTGATCAGTCTGGGATAGGTCCTTGACAGGTCATCTAAGCTGATCCCTTTGATTACCTCTTCCTCACCTAGGATCGGTGCGCTGTAGGGGAAATCTAAGGCAGATTTGTTCACTAATTTACTTAGCATGGTCATTAGGTCGTCTCGTTCCGCTTTTATTGAGTTCAAGGTAACCCTTCTAACCTCTTCCAGATCTTCCTCAAGTAAGCTAGGCTCAGCTAGGAGCTTGAGAATCATCTCTAGGGCTAGGGATAATTTATCAGGTACGCACCTTAAGCTCAGCTCTGCAACTTCTCGGTTGACACTAACTGAGAACTCTATCCCGTTAGCTTCTAAGATCTCGTGGAACTCCTTATAAGGTACATCCCTCGGGTGTCTCAGGGCAGTTAACCAGGTTAACCTGGTGAGACCTATGGTCTCCTCGCTGTCTAGATAGGTTCCGCTTAGGAAGTTGATAGATACCGCTATTATTGGGAGATCTCCTATCCTCTCCACTACTAGGTTATCCGATAGTTTCACTGGGTTAAGTTTTAAAGCTAGTTGGGTCATAGCTATCCCTCCCTGTTTCCTACACCCTCTATCAGGGCAAAGATCAGCTCTGTTAACTTGATTATCTCGGATATTTTTAGCCTCTCCCACCTGGTGTGGGCTAAGTGAAGTGGACCAGCTCCTAATATAACTGTAGGTATTCCTAGCTCTATGAGGTGTTGAGCATCTGTCCAAGCTGTGTATTCAGTTACCTCCATGGAAAGGCCGATGCTCTTAAAAGCCTCAGATAGGGTTTGGATCAGGGGAGAGAGCTTCTCCTCTTCATTAGCTATCGGTGGATCTGAGCTCACTATTCTCCAGCTAGCTCCTGAGTTCCTCAGTACTTCTATGACCTCCTCTACTATTTGGTAATATATATCTGAGGTGCGTATGGGGAACAGGAGATCTATTACGCTGAAGGCTTGATCTGGTACTACTTGGGGGTCAAAACCACCCTCAAGCCTCCCTACTGAGAGGACTAAACTTCTTCGTTTAGCTATTTCTTTGAGCTTACTGATGAGGTCTATCATCTTATGTATAGCATTATCGCCTTTGAGGGAGGCTCCGTGAGCCTGCGATCCACCTATCCATACCTCAAACTCTAGGTTGCCCCACTGAGAAGTGGCTACTTTTAACTCTGAGGGCTCTAACACTATGGCTCCTATTAAATCCCTTAGGTTAAAGAGATCTGTTCCCAATTGAAGGAAGGTATCTGAACCTCTTCCGTCCTTCTCCTCATCTGAGAAGAGAGCGATTGCTACAGGCCTCTGAGAGAACTCAAGGGCTGTCAGAAGTGATACTAACTGACCCTTGGTGTCTAGGATTCCTCTCATATAGATCTCCTCGTTTATCAACTTAAAACCTTCTGTTACTATGTGTCCCCAGTGAGGAACAGTATCCATGTGGGTGGAGAATAGGATCTTAGGGTTTTCGCCCCTAACCCCTATGACGTTGAACCTCCTATTGAGATCCCCTATAAGCGGTTGTCTTTGTACCTCTAGGTTAAGCTCCCTAAGCCTTTTCTCTAATCTGTCAGCTACGATGTTCTCAGTTCCAGTAGCGCTGGGAACTGACAGTAGCTTAAGGTTCTCCAGTATCTTATCCCTTACAACTTGATGGTCTAAAAGCTTCAATGAGGACACCTCCTCTACAGGTCCTATTCTGATAGGATAGCCTTTACCTTCTCATAAGGTAGTCTCATCTTCTTCCAGATCCCTTTTATGCTCACCACACTGAAACCTAGTTTCCTGTAGAGAGTCTCTGCCCTGGTGTTCTCAAGTCCAACCCATAACATGACATCCCTCGGCCTAGGGTTGAACTTGAAGAACTCTTTTATTAGCTCCAGGATGAGCTTTTTGCCGATACCCATGCCCTGATATCTAGGATCTACAGCTATCTCGTGGAAGTTAGCTACTAGGCCTAGCTCACTATCTCTCCATAGGCTGTCTCCTGCTGCGAAGCCTACAGGCTCCCATTTAGAGATGTTTCCGTTTTCCCCGATACTTTCTTCAAGCAACGCTATCAAAAATATATGCCCTGATCTACCCCAACCCTTTGAACCTCTCTCTCCTCTAAGCCACTTTATATAATGAATTGTGCTATCTAAATCGGTGTAAGCATACTGTGGAAGGTCCTCGTAAGCTCTGAGGTAAATCCTCGCTAGCTCCTTCTGTAGCTCCTCTGGATCTCTCTTAAGGGATTGAGCGAAGCTATCAAAATTCAATATCCTCAGAACGTTTATCTCTCTCCTGAGAGTCATAGCCCTCTCCTCTCTGAAATTCTTCGCTTCACCTTTTTTATTTTACAATTCTACCTTGAGAAGCTTCATGCCTTGGGGCTCTCTAAAGAGGAGGGTAATTGAAAATGTAGAACCTAACTGAAAAGCTTTCCTCTAGAGGTGTTTTCTGTCAAGTTAATCAACCTGAGAAAATAGGGGAAATCCTAGGAGGGATAAGTATGGCCTCTCTGAAGCTGGTTGATGTAAAGAAATCTTATATGAAGGACGTTTACGTGATCAAAGGAGTCTCCTTTAACGTAGAGCACGGGGAGTTTACCACCCTTTTAGGTCCCTCTGGTTGTGGGAAGACAACGCTTCTCAGGATGATAGCGGGCTTGGAGAGCATAGATTCTGGAGAGATATACATAGGGGATAGGTTGGTGAACAACGTACCGCCTTCTCAGAGGAACATAGCTATGGTCTTCCAGAGCTATGCCTTGTACCCTCACATGACAGTCTTTGAGAACATCGCTATAGGTTTACGTCTCAGAAAATACCCTAAGTCAGAGATTGAGGAGAAGGTTAAGGAGGTCGCTAGGAAGCTGGATA
Organism: bacterium; assembly: GCA_027052755.1. GTDB lineage: Bacteria > DRYD01 > DRYD01 > DRYD01 > JALUEN01 > JALUEN01. The sequence continues at coordinate 3,617 of JALUEN010000092.1, forward strand.
TTCACCACCTACTGGACAGGTACCCAGCTCAGCTCTCAGGAGGTCAGAGGCAGAGGGTAGCCTTGGCTAGGGCTCTAGTCAAACGACCTGCTCTGTTCCTCTTTGATGAGCCACTGAGTAACCTAGATGCTGCTATCAGGGAGCGAGCTAGAAGTGAGATAAAGTTGCTCTTTAAAGCTCTGAACGCTACAGCTATCTACGTTACCCATGACCAGGTTGAAGCGATGACCTTATCTGATAAGGTTGTTCTCTTAAGCGATGGTGTTATCCAGCAGATAGGGTCTCCTAAGGAACTATATGACAAACCAGCGAACACATTCGTCGCTACGTTCATAGGTAGCCCCAGGATGAACATATTAGAGGTTAAGGTTACCGATAAGGGATTTAAGGTAACTGATGATTTTGAGATCCCAGCTACTACTAAAAAGCTGGCTGACTGGGTGAGGAAGAACGTGGGCGAGAAGGTATTGTTAGGTATAAGACCTGAGGATATAAGGAAGCCTAGAGGGGAGGAAACCCCTCACTCTAAGTTAGAGGTCCAGCTGGTGGAACCACTAGGATTATCTAACATCGTTCACCTGAGGGTAAACGATAACCTGATCTTAAAAGCTCTCATTGAGAAGGATGAGGAGATAACTTCACCTCTTGAGATAAGGTTCACTAAGAACCTACATCTCTTTGATCCAAGTACTCAGAAGAGGATAGAGATATAACAGAGATCAGCGGTAAATGACTAGCGAGGATATAACTAAGCTGATTAAAACCGCTTTAGAGAGCTTTCTAGAGAGGTTAAACCTTAGCGGGGAATTTAACCTTGAGCCTTTTACTCTCCTGGTTCTCAGCTGGTATAGGCGAGGTGTTCTTAAG
>JALUEN010000093.1 GCA_027052755.1 bacterium
GATATTTGTACTGAGATATCTATCCTCAGCACTCGGTAGAACGAAGTTAAAGGGAAAATAAGGATAAGGAATTGATGTCCTGTAAGTTAATATAACGGTATCCCCTGTTTGAATTACATTAGATATCCAAGCTCTCGTCTCTCTACCTACATCCGATAGACTAAGGGGCGAGGACAAGATCAACTGATAAGTGTACACGAAATCATCAGTTTTAACCAACGTTTTGTTAGGCCACTGGAGATCGCCTCTGAACTTAAACTTAACCCACGAGTTACCGTGAGCGTCAAGTCCCATTGTGTTTCTCTCAACGCTTGGGATATCCTCTAGAAGTGGACTGGTTACATTTCCATCAGACTGATAATAGATGAGAACAGGTGTTATAAGACTCATCAATGTATTAGTATCCCCGAATACATTTGATATGTAATTGTAATAACTCCTAGATAGAACCATGTTTGTTCCAGGAATTCTACCAGAAGCGATATCCCTCTGTTTTTTAAGGTTGTTTAGGGAAAAAATTCCAAAGATCAACAGAATAAATAAAGCTATAGCTAGGAAGACATAACCGATAGACCTCCTGAGGGAACTGATACTATCCCTCTCCTTAATACTGTCCCCTGAATCGTCCTGAGTAGATTTATCCTCACCTGAAGCTTGTAGAGGATCAGCGATATACTTCTCATCCTCCTCAGGAGCTAACTCTCTAAAGTTAAATCCACTTAGATTCTCTCTAGAACTCTCAGGATTTTTTCTATTTCTCTCCTCCCTATCCATAATTCACTCCCCCAGTTCAAGTAACATACACCTATAACTTTCTATTACCTTTCATTTAGTCAGGTTGAAGTTCCTCTTTTTCAACAGGTTAAGGAGGTAACGAGTAGAATCCATCTAGTATGACGTTAGCTCTCAAGGATATCTTGGGGATGATATCACCAGAGGCATGGAGAGCATTAACGTTATCATTATCGCTCATATTATTAAGTGTTATAACTCTTATATACTTAAGGATAAACCTCCACTTAGATGTGTTTCTAAGCAGTATACGCGCTACCATTCAGCTAATAATTTTAGGTTTCGCACTCAAGTATATCTTCTCCTTACCGCTAACAGCTGGGACTCTCATCACGTGGAGCATCATGGCCGGTTTCTCTACACAGATAGTGATATCTAGGGGAATAAGCTCGTTCGCTGATAAGAGTCTGAGATATCCTAGATCTGATATACTCCTGGTAACTTTCACACTAATCGCTGGTGCCTTCTCTGTTCTGATGGGATTACTGATATTTACGAGAGCGGTAACTTTAAAACCTAGCACCCTGATACCATTAGGAGGCATGCTGCTAGGAAACAGTGTATCAGCTCTATCCTTAACTTATGAGAGGTTAGCCCATGAGTTGAAAACAAGGGAGAGCTTAATAGAGGGATTGATAGGAGTAGGTGTGTCTCCCAGGACCATAATGAGATACGTAATTCCCTGGGTTTTAAGGAGCGTACTGGTTCCTAGGGTTGACAATTTAAAGGCTACTGGTTTAGTGTGGATACCCGGGCTTATGACAGGTCTGATGTTCGCAGGTATGTCGCCGATTGAAGCTAGCATATATCAGCTAACTATCCTAGTGATGATCTTCGTTAATACTCTAATCCTATCCTGGTGGACAACTAGTTTTATAGGAGAGAAGATACTGATCCTCAACTTTCCGAAGCGCAATTAAATAGGAGAATTTAACTTTTATATTGAAAATGGAATAAAACCAGTTTTCAAGGAGGGATAGGAGATGCAAACGAAACAGGTGAACAACGAACTAATCTCCAGGATAGATGAGATAACTTTAGCGCTACAAGAGATGATACAATCAGAACATTATCAGCCTAGCATATACCTGGAGAGATTGAAGGAGCTTCTAAAAGAGGTGGAGAGGGAAGATCGCTTTAAGTTACCGTTCAAGCGAGATCTAATGAAGGCATTGAGAGAACTCATTGACCTCATAGAGCGAGAAGCTTCCCCTGAAGAGCTAGAGGATCCTATAGAGACACTCGCTATAATAATAAGGGAATCAATACCATTATCCTTAGATCTCATTAATCTAATCAACAGCTATCTCTCAGATATATCAGAGCAAGAGCTTGATGGCTTCGCTAAAGGCCTTATCACGATGTTAGAGGATATAGTGAAAGGTAATATCCGCGTAGAGGAAGCCGTAGCCTACCTAAACTTACTCTCAGACCTAGTAACTCAGCTAGAGAATGATCTCAGGATATTTGGGATCCGAGAGGATCTTAAAGCTATCTCAGAGAGCTATGGTCAGCTAAGAGAGATATTAAAAGAGCTGAAGAGTATAATACTATCTCTAGATGATATATCAGCGATCCAAGATTTTATCTCAGATATCAAGAACTTAATACTCAACTTCAGTAACGTCATATCTAACCTTAGGGCATCCAAAGTGCTTCAGGAGAACTCCCTTCTACCATCTGAGGATATATTAGAAGCCTTAAATGAGAAGCTTAGGAGCAAGGGAATTATCACCGAAAAGTTAGAGACACCTTCAACCTCCCCTTACTTGATAAGATTACGAGAGATTTTAAATGAGCTAGAATCAGGAAATAGGATATTAGATGAGAACACAATAGAGATTATAAAGTTGATAATAGAGACTTTAAAGGTAAAGCTAAGGAATGCTTCAGCTATCTCTATATCGCTGAAAGAAGGATCCAAGTCAAGCGCTCGTCAGGATATCCTAGAGAAAATTTCAAACCTAGCAAACAGCTCTCTCTTAGCTTTATCAGAGTTGGAAGCTTCTTTAAACGAAGAGGAACCAGACCTATCAACTATATCAAGCCTGATTTCCAAGCTAGAGGAAAACGACCGAAAGATAGTTAAGCTTATAACTCAGTTAGAGGAATACCAGGAAGTTAACTACAAATACTGTCCCCGATGTGGACACAAGAATCCTATCCATGCCACGAAGTGTGAGAAGTGTGGCTTTATATTCTCCATAGATGCTGACCACTTAATAGATGTAACAGATAAGCCAGAACTATCAATCTCAGAATCACCTATTACTCTACCTAAAGATCTACAGTACCCAGTTATAAACGGCAAAGTATTAACTGATAGGATAGCCTCCATAGCTCAGCTAGTTGAAAGCTACATAAAGGAAGAGATCCCCTATCATGTTTACAGCAAAGGAATTGAGAGGCATATAGCGGAAATAGAGGAGTTATACAGCAGGTACAGGGAGTACGTGAGAGCTAAAAGCGATACAGTTAACTCCGGGTTGAGTAGAGTCAAGGAGGTTTCAGAGGAGTTGTACGAGAACTTACTAGAGTTCTGGATGGAGGTCAACACCACGTTAGAGGAAGCAGTGGAGGAGTACTTAAAAGCGCTAGATTACCTGAAGGAGATAGACTACACGGTCAGGTTAGAGGAGCTGAAGGGAGCCTTTGAGGAGATATTTGATGCCTCTAACAAACTCTATGAGATCATAAAGGGCATCTACGAGACAGAGGTAACCATTAAGAAGTTATCAGAGGAAGAGGAAACTGGAGGTGAAGGGAATGAAGTTGTTGTGTCCTAATTGCAGGACAGAGATGGAGCCAGTGGTAATAGGTGGCGTAGAGATAGATTACTGTCCCTCCTGTCACGGTATCTGGTTAGATGAGGGTGAGCTACAGGAACTAGCTAAGTATGATGCGAAGGAATTCAGAGGTGTAGAGCAGATATTAATGCCTCCCTCTACTGAAGAAGCTCAAGGGGGCCTTAGCTCATCAGTAAGCGAGAGGATATGTCCTAGGTGCAATGTTAAGCTATACACTTACAAGTACGGTGGTAACTCAGATATAGTAATAGATGGATGTCCTCAGTGTGGAGGTATATGGTTAGATGCTGGCGAGCTAGCGAAGATATTAAACTATATGAGAGAACTGGATAGACCGCTTACCCCTGAAGAGGAAGCTATTGTCAGACAAGCTCTCACCAGCTCTAGACTAAGGATGAAAGCCCTTGAAGATGAAGCGGTCGGCAAGTCATTCCTAGCCAGGATTGCTAATGCTATCGTTAACTTAATAGGCTAAAGGGTAAACTATAGATAAAAGAGAGTCCCCCTCCTTAGGAGGGGGACTCTATATTTTTTAGGGAATGCACGTGCAAGCTATGATACTTAACTAGCTTTAACTTCTAGCCTATCCTCTCATACATCTTCCTAGAGACAATCCTAGTTTTTATAGGCAACTTGTAGGCTGCCTGTCTGAGTACCTCAAAAGCTTCACTTTCAGGTAATCCAACCAACTCAAACATTATGGTACCAGGTTTAACAACTGCCACGTATCCCTCAACGTCTCCTTTTCCTCCACCCATCCTGGTTTCCGCTGGTTTCTTAGTGTAAGGTTTATGAGGGAAGATCCTTATCCACATCTTTCCACCTTTCTTGATGTTCCTGGATATCACTACACGAGCTGCCTCTATCTGGTTAGAGG
>JALUEN010000094.1:0-1291 GCA_027052755.1 bacterium
CTTCAGGATAGCTTCCTTAGTCTCCCCAAACCTCTCTATATAGAGGTTAAGGTGCTCCAAAGCTTCCCGATATTCGCCTAAGCCCAGGTAAGCGTCAACCATTAACCAGAGAGATTCCTTCAAAGATGGGTTATTCTTATACGCTGTTTTCAAAAGCTCTAGCGCTTCACTGTAATTCCCCTCTTGAAGGTATATCTTCGCTAGGATTATATATGCCTCGTTGTACTTCGGCATGAGCTCCAATAGTTTCTTAAAGGTGTTCTTAGCCTTTTCTAGGTCGCCTTTCTGGAGAAGTAACTTACCATAGTGTAGCCAAGCATGAGATAGGTTAGGGGCGATCTTTAAAAGTTCCTCAAAGGTCTTCAGAGCCTCATCTATCTTTCCTATCCCCTGGTAAGCCGTAGCTAACTCAAATAGGATATCGTAGTCCATGGGGTTAGCCTCATACGCCTTCTTCAAGTACTCTATAGCCTCCTCGTACTTCCCCATGTTCTTTGCTAACTTGCCTATGTGAGCGTAAACCTCTTCAAATTTAGGATCCAGTTCAAGGGCTTTCTTATATTCCTCAAAGGCTAGGTCATACTGGAACTCCTGCTCCAACGCCTGAGCTAAGTAAAAGTGGGGCCACTTACTTCTAGGGTTAAGCTCAATAGCTTTCTGGAAAGCCCTCATAGCTGCTAAGTTGTTACCTATGAGCTGGAGAGCTTTCCCCAGAGATGTTAGATACCTAGCATTAGATGGCTCTAACTCAACGGCTTTCTCAAAAGCTCTTAACGCTAACGCTGGATTACCTAAGGATATGTACAGCTCACCTAAAGCGAAGTACCCCTCAGCAAATTTAGGGTTAACAGTTATCGCTCGCTTCAGATTAGCTATAGCTAGCTGGTACTGGCCCATTTTATTGTAAGCCATACCTAGGTAGGTGTAAGCATCCCAGAAATCAGGTTTCAGCTCTGTAACCCTCCTCAGGTACTGAAGCGATGCTTCATAGCGACCTAAAAATAACAGCGCCTTCCCCATGTTAAGGTAAGCCTCAATGTTATTAGGGTTGTAATCTATCTCCCTCTTATATCGCCTCAAAGCTTCCTCTACGTACTGTTCTATCACTCCTCTTATCTCTGACTTAGCTAAGAGCTTGTTATACACGTTAGGATCAATGGTAACAGCCTTCTCCCATTCCTTCATAGAGAACTTGTACTCGCCACCTAACGCGTAAACTATACCTAAAACGAAGTGGGCTGGGGCATTATAGGGGTCCATCTTCACTGCTTTCTCTAGAGCTTTATAAGCA
>JALUEN010000094.1:1301-4456 GCA_027052755.1 bacterium
GGTAAAACCACGCATAGGTATCATCTGGATTTATTGTTACAGCTTGTTTCCACCTATCAACTGATAAAAACGTTGCCATAAGATACCCCCCTTAGGAGAAAGACACCCCTTCTTCAGAAAATTTGTCAAAGAGCTTTTTAATTCCTCTCAAGTAACCACCTAACGATCTCTAAGAGTTAAAGAGGAATAAGGAAGTAGCGGGGAAAAGAAATTAAAGTGGAGGTAAGCGATATGCTGAGCGTCAATGAATTCAAGGAACTTAAAGGGATAAAAGATCTCCCCTTATCAGATTTTCAAGTGCTTCTCAAGAAGTACAGACCAGATTATGATATCTCTAAGATAAGGAATTTCTGCATCATTGCGCACATAGATCACGGTAAATCCACCTTAGCTGATAGATTACTGGAGATAACCAACACTATTCCAAAATCTGAGATGAGGGAGCAGTTCCTGGATCAAATGGACTTAGAGCGGGAGAAAGGGATAACCATAAAATCCCATCCAGTTAGGATGGTATATAACCGAGGAGATGAGAGATATATCCTTAACCTGATAGATACGCCGGGACACGTTGACTTCACTTATGAGGTCTCTAGAGCACTAGCCGCCGCAGAGGGAGCACTCTTAGTAGTGGACGCCACCCAAGGGGTCCAGGCTCAAACAATCGCGAACTATAACTTAGCGCTAGATGCCAACCTTGAGCTGATACCGGTTATCAATAAGATAGATCTCCCCAACGCTAACCCAGAATCTGTAGCCTTAGAGATAGAGGAAACCCTACTACTAGATGAACCTATATTCGTCAGTGCTAAGTACGGTACGAACGTGGATAAGGTCTTAGAGGCTATCATACATAGACTACCTCAACCTAAAGGTGATCCCAAAAAGCCCCTTAAAGCACTGATATTTGACGCTTTTTACAATAGCTATAGAGGAGTGATCGTCTTCGTAAGGGTATTTGATGGATTCGTGTATCCTGGTCAGAGGATCAAACTGTGGTCTAGCAACAAGGTGTTTGAGGTAGAAGAAGTTGGGTTCTTCACTCCTAAACTCACTCCAGCTAAGATGCTTTTAGCGGGAGAGGTAGGATACATAATAGCTGGGATCAAGGATATAGAGGAAACTAGGATAGGAGATACGATAACCGATGCGGATAACCCAACTGATAAACCACTGCCAGGCTACAGGGAACCAAAACCCATGGTCTTCTCAAGCTTCTTCCCATCCAATCCAGAGGATTACGAGAAACTTATAGATGCCATCTCAAAGCTTAAGTTAAACGATGCTGCTTTACAGTGGTCAAAGGAAAACTCCCAATCCCTAGGCTTTGGAATACGTTGTGGTTTCCTAGGGCTACTACACCTTCAGATAGTTCAGGAGCGCCTAGAGAGAGAGTTTCAGCTTGACATAATATCCACTACCCCAAGCGTAAAGTACAGGGTTACCCTTAAGGATGGAACGGTCCTAGAAGTGGATAATCCCGCAAAGTGGCCCGATGAAGGTTCCATAGCTAAGGTAGAGGAGCCTGTGGTTAACGCCTCAATAGTAACACCTGTTGAATACCTGAATGAGGTTTTGAAATTAATACAGTCAAAGAGAGGAACAGTTACTCACATGGAGAACATGGGAAACAATATCGTTATAAAAGCTAGGGTACCCCTGATGGAGATGATAGTTGATTTCTATGATCTGCTTAAATCAGTTACTAGAGGTTATGCTAGCTTAGACTATACGCTAGGAGGATACCAGGAAGCAGATATGATAAAGCTGAACATATTAATACATGGTAAACCTGTAGATGCTTTAAGCCTCATCGTTCACAGAGATAAAGCCTACTGGATAGGAAGGAACTTGGTAAACAAACTTAAAGAGGTCATTCCCCGTCAGCTTTTTGAGTTCAAGATACAGGCTGCTATAGGTAGAAAGGTCATAGCTAGCGTAACAGTGAAGCCACTTAGGAAGAACGTGTTAGCTAAGTGTTACGGTGGAGATGTTACCAGGAAGAAGAAGCTTCTAGAGAGGCAGAAAGAAGGAAAGAAGAGGCTGAAGCAGGTGGGTCAAGTAGCTATCCCACAGGAAGCATTCTGGAGCGTACTATCGGTCAGGACATCAGACAAGAGGGAGACCTAACCTTTAAGGAGGGGGAAACATGGGGATATGGATCCCTAAGGGAATACCGGTAACAACTGTCAGCGAAGGTGAGGAAATTGACTTTCAAGAATACCAGTTCTTCATGAGCAACTTAGAGGAGAAAGGTTTCTCTGGTCAGATCATTATACAGCTACCTGAGATAGATCAGAAGTACCTATTGCTCATGAGAATGGGCACATTAACTATCATATATGAAGTCATCGGTGAGGAAGAATATGATTTGACGCCTGTACCACTCCCTGTCTTCGCTATAAAGACCTCTGGCTACACCTTCAGGGTTATATATTACGCGTTATCGCCAGAGATAGTAGAGGTCCTATCATTAGCCTTCACATTCAAAGAGCAGAACAGGAATTACCCCGTAACCTCTCAGGGGGATTACAGGAAGATCATTGAGAACCTCTACCAGAAGAGAATAACAGGTATAATCAAGAAGACCAACGCAGACGATAGCATAATCCTATTTCAGGGCTCTGTTCTCACAGATGTACTAGTAGATGACTACATGGACGTGAGATGTAGCCTACCAAAAATAAGGCAGTTTGAGGAGGAGCTTATAAACTCCAGGAGCTTCATAAACATATGGGGTGAGGAACATATAAAAGCCCAGGAGATGTTTGATAAACTAGAGAGCAGGATGAGTAAGGTTAGGCTGATGACCATAAAAGCTGAGGGTAGTTTCCTTGATCAGACATGGAAGGTTTCTCAAGAGGTATTAGCTGACTGGCAGAGCATACCAGCTGAGATAGTGGGCTTGAGGATAACAGCGGTAGGGCGACCACCTATGAACGTCCTCATGAAATCCTCTATGATAAGGCCTAAGAACATGGGAAGTATTGATCTCATTGGGATTCCTAAATCCTCACTCAGAAAATTATCTCTATCAGAGGGTGAGGAGATAGCTGTAGAGCCCATTTACAGCGATGAGGTCCCTCCTCGCTAACTAATTAACTGAAAAGTAAATGAGGAAAATGGATATCCTAGAGGTTAAGGTACCTCCTAGC
>JALUEN010000095.1 GCA_027052755.1 bacterium
CCCTTGGAGGTGATCCCTGTGGACAGAATAGATAAGGCTCCCATTTTTAACCTCAACCCGAACACTCAGGAGGTAAAAGATTTCAGGTCTTTCCAGGCGCCAGCTCAAAACAGTTCGCCCTCAGACCCATTTGATGAGCTACTCAGTCGTGAGATAGGAGAGAACTCGCCAAGCGCTATCAACTCACCTGAGGCCACTTGGGAAGGAGATTACAAGACTAAGCTAGCCTCAATGAGCGTTGATGATCTAAAGAGAGAGCGAGAGAAGATTACAGAGGAGATAAACTTAGCCGTTCAATCAGGTAATATCGCTCTACTTAAGGAAGCTCAGAAGAAGTACGATCTCATCACTCAAACTATAAGGGAAAAGGTATTCTCAGAGGTGCACTTAGCAGAGAGAGAGGAGAAGGGCCAGGTTACTGTAGCTAAAGCCACGGAGCCTTCACCTGATGACATAAGGAAACAGCTTCAGAACATGGACATAGTGGTACCTAAAGATCAGGAGACTCCTCCAACCGTTCCCGCCCAAGCTGAAAAGATCTATGCTGAGCCATCCCTTTACACTGAAGGCGAGAACACAGGCTCCAACGTTCAGATAATGGATATGCCTAACACGGTATCCCAAACCACTTATCCAATGGGCATGGGCATGGGCGGAGTTTCCCCATCCGCCTCTGCTATGGCAGGCACGAACACTAACCCACTTACAATGAACACCCTGCCAGGTAACCTGAACCTAAACGCCAACTTAATGGGAATGAACTCCTTAAACAGCTTATATCAGAGTGGCATGCTAGCCTCTCTTCAGCTAAACCAACTTATGCAGAGCCTAACAGGTGGGAACATGGGTATGGGAGGTTTCGGCCTACTAGGACAGAACGGGCAGTGGGGCGACATATACAGGAGCTTATTCGTCAGCGGGACAATGATGCCACAGACCATGGCTGATCTAGGTGCCATAGCCTCCCTAAAAGGCCTGTTCTCCACTGACAGCGATAAAGAGTAGGATTGAGAGGAGGGCCTCAGGCCTAAAAATAAACCCTACCAAGCTTTAAGGCAAGCTCTCCTCGAGTAAGCTTGGGTAGAATAGTAGAGGTATGAAGTTTTGTCAATGGGTTTTAGAATAGATGTGGTTTATCTTCTCTAGTGTGAGCGCTACTATTTTCGGGGTTATTTCAGGTGCTATCTAATTACATCATTAATTACATCATTTCTGGAAAGCTTCTGGCAGTTTACCTACAGGTTTGAACTCAACTACTGAGTACTTTACCTTAGGTATCTTCACTATGTGGTAGGGAGCTGACCAAGCATAGGGAGACTCCTGCTCAAGTTTGTAGTAAATTGTTAACTTCTTACCTTTTAAGTTAACCCTCTGTATAGTTAGTCTCCACTGCCCCTTAACTGCCTGCCAACAGATCCCAACAAGCATGTACTTGGAGAAGTCAATATGAGGTGGAAGCATTCCCAGGGGTTTATTCACGTACTTATTCCAAGCCCTCTCCCAGTCAAGGGAAGTGGTTAAAACTAACTTAACTATCTGCTGTTTAGGTATTCCCTGGTGAAAATCCCCTTTAACGATGGTCTCAAAGCTGATATCCCCTGGCGATACCTTCACCGCCTCAGGTTTCCATGCCCTCAACGGCTCACTTGTATATCGCTTATCCTTATATATAAGGATTATCCTGTATAGCTCACCCTGTCTCTCTATATAAGCCACAGGAGTTGGTATCATTGAGTTTAACTTCTCAGCTTTCGCTTTAAGCTTGAACAACGGGGTATCACCTGAGAAAACCTCTAAGAGGTAGCCTTCAGCCGATAGCCTCAACTTAATGAAGTATTTCCCAGGCTCCCAGTGGAAGTTCTTAGCAGAGAGAGAAAAAGGGTTATCCAGTGAGCACTCTACAACAACTTTTCCCTCAGCGCTGACTGAGTTGAGAGTAGTTAGGAAGGTAGATAAAAACGTTAGGATTAGGATAATAGGTAAATAGGGCGATAAAGCTTTCCTCATATTAATCCCTCCCATCAAAGTTAATGACTTGAAGAACTAGCTACTCCTCAAAGAGTGCCTTAAGTCGTGCCTTGTAATATGCAGGAACACCCTCATCCCTCTGCAGATCTTCCCATTCTTTCATGGCTCTCTCAATATCGCCAGACTTTATGAGAGCTCTTATCAACAGGCCTTTCGCCTTATAGTAGGGTTTTATATACTTTAAGGCATTCTGACAGACAGCTATAGCCTGAAGCTTATCACCCTGGGTTAACAAGAAGTCAACAAGCTCCTCCAATAACCTGAAGTTAGAAGGTACTCTCTTTTGAGCTAGCTTTATATGTTTTATAGCCTCACCGTACTTCTTCAGTTTATAGCTAACTAGGGCCAAGGCATAGAGATTCAACCAGTCCCTTGGGTTCTTCTTGAGGAGCTTCTTAATCAAAGTGATAGCTGGTTTAAGATCTCCTTTCTTGGCTAGTACCAATGCCTTGAGGGAGTCAACAATAGGTAATTTCACCGAGTTATTGTTCAGGAGCTCTAAAGCCTCATCTAACCTATTAGTTTGTATTAAAGAGTCAATATAATAGAACATGTCATCAGGTTCCAAGTTCTCCAGCTCTAAGTTAGAGTATATCTTAGAGGAGCTCTCATAGTCCTCCAGCTGGTAATAGGTCCTCGCTAAGTATAACCTAGCGGTTACGTCATCTGGATTCTTGGTCAGGTATTCCTTGAGATAAGCCTCAGCGAACTCATACTCAAAAGCCTCATAAGCGTTAACAGCTCTTATGTAGAGGTCATCCAGTACTTCCTCTCCTTCTATATCCTCTCCATTCTGCTCTAGAACTGTCTGAGCGAGCTTCTCCAGGGATTTGATGGATCGCTTTAAGCCAGCTGTAACCTTGACCTCCTCGTCCTGTTTAGACTCTAACAGCTTAAGCTTCTCCTCCGCTTTCTTCTCCAGCTCTATCTGTTTTCTAATCTCGGATAGGTCCACCTTATCACTGATCTCCTGTAATTTCTTGCTAACCAATGAGTGCCCCAAGATATCAGATCTATCTAGCGCAGAGTCTATAGATTTAAGGAGATAATAGGCAGCCCTATCGTACCGCCTCTCCTTTAGCTCTAGGATCGCCCTGAGGTAGGTGAACTGAGGTAGTGAGGCCAGCTCCTCGTTCTCTCGTGATAAGGTCTCTATATAGGTCTTAGCTGTGTCAAGCTTACCCTCATTAAGAAGTCTCTCAAGCTCTAAGAGCTGTTCATCAGCTCTCATAAGCCACTGCTTAAACTGCTGAAGTGCTGTCAACTTATCCTCAAGGCTATTGGCCCTCTCCTTAAACTTCTCATAGAGCTCTACCTCATTTACCTCCTTAGCTTTAAGCTGAGCCAACTTAGCTACCCTAATAGCATCCTCATACTTCTCCAATTTCTCCAGTCTATCTATCACTTCAGTTAACAGGTGAATCTTAGTTGGCGCAAGGTTGAGTAATTCCTCTAAGAGAGGATCAAGTAAGTCTGTATCTCCACGCTCAGCTAAGACTAAGACGAGCTTCTCCAAGAAACGGGTATAGTAGCTCTCATCTATATCACCTAGAGATAAGAGCTTCTTCGCTAAGTTTAGAGCTTTTGAAACTTGAGATCTGAAGCTCTCTGGTGAAGTCTGTACTAGGGCATAGAGCAATAAAGTGTATGGCGATGGAGTTTCCAGCAGTTTCTCCAAGTGTTCCTTGGCCTCATCCAGCCTTCCCAAGTTAATGAGGGCCTCAACTAACAAGCCACCTATCTCCTCATCTATCTTGTACTTCTTGATGTATTCCTCAGCGTACCTCACCACATCATCGTAGAACTCTAACTTAAAGTAAAGTTTAGTGAGGAGTTTGTAAGTTTTCTCATGAAGCCTCTCATCCCTGTGTGCTTTACGCGCACACTGAAGAGCTTCAGTAACAAAGTTAAGCTCAGCATATAATTCAGCCAACCTCAACTGATACTTAGAATCCTCAGTGAGATTAACAAGCTTCCTGTATATATCCATTGCCTCCTTGAGATGTCCTCTCCTAGCGTATATTTCAGCTAGCTCCTCTAAAATCCATAACTTATCCTTGATCTCATCATAGATCTCCGGAGATTCCTCAACCTCATCTAATTTCTTGAGGAGCTCTTTTCCTATGATCTCTATCTCTTCCTCAACCTCTGAGATCTTATCAACCTCCTTAGCTGTTTCAAGGAGTAGCAGAATATCCTCCTCATCCTCAGAGAGAGTTCTCAACTTTTTAGCCAGCTGATACGCTAAGCTCTTGTAAGATGAGAGCTGTTTATAAACCCTCACTGCTTCCCTGATTATCTCTGGAGTCTCAACCTTATAATCAGTTAAGAGCTTCTGGTAAACCTCTACCTTACCCTCAACGTTATCAAGTTTATCATATATCTCTGCC
>JALUEN010000096.1:0-283 GCA_027052755.1 bacterium
GGAGATAAAGATTACCGTTTCCTAAATTCAAAAATATTTCAAAATTCCATTCACGCCCATTTCGCTGGAAGTCTCTCTGAACCTATCTCAGAAGATAGAGTTGCTGAACTTTTCAGTGGAGTATTAGGTAAAGAATATGTTGCTCTACCGTTTAAACAATATTCCTCTAATGGAGATTACAAATCTCTCCTTAAGTTATTAATGAAGAAGAATGACCCAATTTTCATTGCCATAAACCTACCAAATTCCTCAGAAAAACATATGCTAAGGTTAAGGGAAATTA
>JALUEN010000096.1:293-4411 GCA_027052755.1 bacterium
ACGGGATAGAGGTTCACACGATACCTTGGCTTCAAAAGAGAACATACCTCCTTGTGATACCTAGAGATGTCTTTCAGGAACAGAGATGATATACTAAAAAAATGAGGTTTAATTTGATATTAAAAATAGTTCTTATCTTATCCCTTGTCCTAGCTGTTAGCTCTGCCTATATTATCGTAAAATCTCTCTTCAAGGAAAATTCCAAAGATCTCGTTTGCTTTAGGCTTAAAGTTCCCGAAACCATATATACTGGAATAGAGAACACCATTTCTTTAGAACCTTATTATCCCTTTTCAACCAAACCAGTAAAAGATCTCGGCTTAAAAGTGCTCATTAAGTACCCGGAGCTAGGAGAAGAAGCAGTAAAAAAGATCACCTTAAGGGATGGCAAAGGAGAGATAGTTATCAATCCACCGGAAGTTCACTACCTCGTCATCTCCTTTAAATCCAAAGAAGAGATCATAGCACCTGAGCTGAGGATACCTATTGAAGATCTCCTTAAGGTATCCTGGCAAATCTCTAATAATATTATCAGGGTTAACTCTCCTCCTCAAACTAACGTGAGGATTTTTGCACTAAACGAAAGTCTAAGAGAGCTTAGAGGCCCTTTACCTAAAACCAAGCCCATTAGAGGTATATCAATTTCTATCTCCTCGGAGATCAGTGAACTAGATATCTTTAGTGAGAACTTTTATGGTAAAGGAGGTAATTATAAAAAAAACTTTCAATTTATGGATACGTTCTCCTTAATAGCTAGCGAGCTTCTAAGAGCTCTAATAGAAGGTCAGTTCTTCAACGCTAAGGTCGTTAAGATAGGAGATCTCAATTTCAAAGTAAAGAGGAGATATGCCACTTCTGAGGAGATAAAGGATATCAAAAAAATAGAGAAGACCTTAAAATTGCTTACGCTTAGTAGGGAAAACAACCATGACGAGATAGCTTATATAGAGCTTAATGGAGCCGAGGTAAACTTAATATCTTTCTTTGATAGGTATCCTGAAGTACTTGAAAACCTCCAAGCTAAGCTCTCCCCAGAAACTCAATTCTCCAGCCCCATTAAGAGATATATCCAGTTAAAGGTAAAGATAGCTTCATGTCCAGAAGAGAGCTTGAGATGTTACATATTAAAGAGAGCAGACCTCTCATATCTTCACGGGGTCTATAGTGTCATAGCTTGGGAGGAGCTCAGAGATATCGGGTTAGGTCCATGGCTGGAATATGATGGCACTCTACTTAAAATGACTTCCTTTAAACAGCTCTTAGATTTATATCACTTTAAAGGCATACTTCCCAAGGATCTGAGGTATGAGGACAAGAGGAGCTTTAGAGAGGAACTTCCGGAGGATGAACTACCCTTAGCTCTATTAGCTGTAGGTGAGGGATATCCAGTTTTCTTCTCCCGTGAGGAGCTTAGGAGCGTCCTGAAACTGGTAAGGAAAAAAGGTTTAAGTAAACTTCAGCTCTGGGTCATCTTAGAGCTTCTCCAGAGGTGGAGGGTTAGGGAGAGTTCAGGTAGAGAGGTACTTAACGAGTTTTTCAGGGAAGAGGAGCTGAGATCAAAAGTAGAGGAGGCTCTAAATGAAGATCAAGAGACTGATGACTTTGAAGTAAGCCTAAAGATGAACATAGCTCTGCTGGGCTATGAGCTAGGCTTTACTCAACCTGAGGAGACAAAGGAAGTACTGAGAAAAGGATATAAGCGATTAAGGGATAAGATAGCTAGGGATATAAACCTAAGAGCTTATCCCCTACTATTTTTGAAAGCTATATTCAGAGCAAAGAGACTGAGGTTAATAGAGGTAAGCCAAGAAGAACTTGAGACTTGGAGGGAAGCTCTAAGAGATGAGGATCTCTGGAGGTCATATTTCCCTAAGCTTTGGGTAGAGAATGAAAAGGGGCCACTGTTGAACTCAGTTATACTTTGTATGCTTCTTAAGGAGCTGTGAACTAGTTAGCTTTACGAAAGTGGTCGAAAAATTTGTGAACGTTTATTAACAAGGTTTCTCCAAAAGAGGAAAAGGTTTCTCTCCCTCAAAGAGCTTCGCTCTTTTTTAGAAGCTATCCCTCCTTAAGCAAATCGTTAAACTTGCTTCCTTGGTCTCTTCTCTCAATGTCCTCATCCTCAAGAAGGTTGATGTTTCGGAATAGAAGGGAGGGAGATCAGGTGAAAGCGAAAGAGAAGGGACAGAAGGAGGATAGCGAGGAGAGGTTTGCGAGGCGGAGCTTAGTAGAAAGAGCGATAATGTGGCTGAAGAAGGGGCTAATGGGGAGCTTGCTATTGAGGAGTGAGGACTTGGGGTACCTAGGAGGGTTAATAAACCTGATATACTTTCTTAAATTACAGAACTCTCCTGCCACTGTGAATCTTGCTACACTTCTTTGACCACTACCAGGAAGTGGGAAGTAGCCGAAAAAGATGTAGTGCTAACTCTTTAGCATCACCGCTTTGGAATTTTAAGGGAAGAGGCTATTCTAATCTAAGGTATCAGGCCTTTTTTGTAAGCTCTGTAGAAGGCATCAACTACTTTAGGATCAAACTGAGTTCCAGAGTTCCTGAGGATCTCCTGAACTGCTTCCTCAACTGGCATGGCCTTTCTGTACGGTCGGTTAGAGGTCATCGCGTCAAAGGCGTCAGCCACAGCTATTATCCTAGCTTCTAGTGGTATCTCCTCTCCCTTCAAGCCATCCGGATATCCCTTGCCATCCCATCTCTCCTGGTGATGCCTGACAATCTTAGCAACTTTCTTTAAGAACTTAAGAGGGGTAAGGATGACCTCTCCTGCCTCTGGGTGGGTTTTTATTATCTCGTATTCCTCATCTGTTAATCTGGAAGGTTTATGCAATATCTCATCGGGTATTGCTATCTTTCCTAGATCGTGGAACATGGCAGCTAACCTGAGGGAGTCATCCAATAACAGCCTTGGGTCTAACTCTATAGCTATAGCCATAGCGTACTTAGCTACTTTCTCCATGTGCCCTTTGTGGTACCTGTCCTTGGCTTCAAACGCCCTGGATAGGGCTGCTATCACGCTCATGTAGGTTTCCTCTAGCTCTTGGTATGAGCTCTTCAGATCCTCGTATAGCTTTGTTTTCTCTATAGCGTTCGCTGCTAAGGTAGCTAGATTAAACAGTAGATGTTTATCCTCATCTGAGAACCTGAAAGGTGATACTTTAGAGACGTTCAGAACTCCTAGGATCCTATCATCACTGCTCTTTAGAGGTACGGAGATAGCGGATTTTATACCCTTCTCTACCTCGGATATCTCTATAGGTTCCTCATCTGCGTCAACGATAAGCATAGCTTTTCCTGTTAGCGCTACCTTACCAGCGATACCTTCTCCTAGCTTCTGTCTAGCGGTGTGAACGACCTCTGGGGGGAGGCCCTCAGCGTACTCTATCTTCAGGAGTTGGGTTTCATGATCTAAGAGCATGAGGGAAGCTACATCGCCCTTAAGAGTAGTCTTTGCTTTCCTAACGATCATTTTAAGGAGATCCTTTAAGCTTTTAACGCTAGTGAAGGAGATGCTCACGTCGTATATAGCTGATAGCTCGCTGAAGACTTTATTGAGCATCTCCTTGTGATAGGCTCTATCAAGTCCTTTTAGAATGCTCTTGTATATGCTCTCTAGAAGTGATGATGAGAGGCTGCTGCTTATGGTTGTCGGAACTTTCAGTAGTATGATTCCAAAATTATGGGCTTCATCCCTTATCTCTACTATGAGGGGAAATACTATAAGTAGTTCGTTATCTAACTCTTGTATTGAAAGCTCTTTAAACTTGAGCATCTCTCTATACTTGCAGTTTTTCAGGAAACCTTTTGGAATATCCGCTATTGGTTCAATTATGTGGCTGTGAGGATCAATGTAAGCAATACCTATCGAGGAGAAGAGATGAGAGGACTCAAAGGTGTCCTTAACCTTTCCTAGGAAGCTCCTAACATTATCTTCCTTACCTTCCAATTTCTCCAACTGAGTTAGTATATCTATGAACTTCTCCTTTAGAGCTCTGACTATGATTATCTTCATCCTCATCTTAAGTTCCAAAGGATTCTGTGTTACTATAACCTCTAGTATTGGTTGATTAGATTCTCCTTTGCTCTCAAATAACTCCACTATCTC
>JALUEN010000097.1 GCA_027052755.1 bacterium
ATTGATGGGAGAGGTTAGGACATCTGTTCCCTGGATCTTCAGGAAGATTTTCGGGTGGTTTGAGGACGTAAGCGATCCCAGGAAGAGGAACTGCGCTGCAGACGCCGTTATCAACAAGAACCGATTGAGGACTGATGAGGAAGCTGTTAGGGAGTTAGGTCTGGATGCGGATTACTGTAGGAAGGTAAATGAGAAACTAAATCACCAGGATAAGATCAAGAGAGATTTTGAGAAAGCGCTAGGAAGATAGATCAAGAAAGTTAAGCAGACAACTAAAAAGGTGGGATCAGAATCTTCTGATCCCACCTTTAATTATTTCTTCTCTTCTGAGTTAAAGGCTCTGGGAGCTAGCTGTAGGGGAACTAGCTGTAGTGTTTCCTTACCGGTTCTAGAACTTCCCAGGTACAGCTTAAGCCCTTAGGGAACTTCACCAGATCTCCTTTCCCTATCTCAATTATCTCTTGAGGGGAGGAGATGTTCGGGATGTATACCTTTACCTTTCCCTCCAAGAAGTAACAAGTTTCGTCCTCATCGTAGTACCAGTCAAAGGTTCTTACAGGTGATTCCCAAGTAGGCCAGGAGAAAACTCCCATCTTCTCCAGCTCATCCTTAGATACTCCTCTCCTAACCTCTACACCACTTTTATAAGTTAGCGTCTGCATTTCGCTCACCTCCAGTCATTATCTCCTCCCAAGTCGGATCCTAAGCGTTAGAGTTCTCCCCATCCTGTAAACTCTGAGCTTGATAACATCCCCCGGCTTCTTAGAGGAGATATAATCCACTAGGTCCTTAGCTGTCAGGATAGGTTTATCGTCCACCTGAACGATTATATCCTGAGGGAGGAGTCCTCCTTTCTCCGCTGGGCTTCCCGGTTTAACCTCGGTTACCATAACTCCTCCCTTTAGCCCCATCCTAGAGGCAATGCTCAGGGGGAGCTCAACTATCACTACCCCTAAGTAGGCTCTAGGCTTAGATCCTAGCTTAACTGAGCCTGAGACGCTAGCTGATATAAACTGTTTAACGATGTTTGATGGGATAGCAAACCCTATTCCAGCGTAAGCTCTAGTAGGGGAATATATAGCTGTGTTTATACCGACTAATCTACCTTCAATATCAACCAGAGCTCCACCAGAGTTCCCAGGGTTAAGCGCAGCATCAGTCTGTATCATATCGGCTAGGGTGAAACCGTTCATGGTGTTTATCTTCCTACCGGTAGCGGAAACTATACCTAGCGTAACAGTGTGTTCAAGTCCGAAGGGATTTCCTATAGCGATAACGAACTGTCCCACCTTAATCTTAGAGGAGTCAGCGAAAGGAATAGCATATAGCCTCTTACCTAGCGGAATCCTAACCTCTAGCAGAGCCAAATCTACAGAAGTCATCACGTTAATTATGGTAACATCATCTATCAGGGTTCCATCATAGAGCTTAACTTTAAGGGGTAGGTTAGATTGGATCACAGGAAGGACAACGTGGGAGTTAGTAACGATGTAAGCTCTGCTTCCTTCAACGGATACGATAACACCACTACCCAGTATAGCTGGAGACTGTTGCATCTGGTCCATAAACCTCTTGAAGAACTCCTCATAAGGGGTTCCTTCAAACTGTTTATACCACTGGTATAGCGGGCTCTCCTGAAGGTTATATCCTCCCATAACAGTAACTACCGATTTAGAGGCTTTAGAGATCACCTCTACAAGTTGGTCCTGCATCTCCTTCAGAGCCATCGCTTTAAGAGATGTCCTCGCATATGTCCCCGCATAAGAAGAGGCGCTAGCTAGAAGTAAAGCTGTCACAAGGGATATAACTGCAAGGAGCCTGATAGCGAGATTCTTAATCATCCTCAAGCTCAATAATTTCTCCATCGGCTTCATCTCATTTCCCTCTCTTCTCGTGAAGTTACAGCTTAGTAAATAGGTTCTTCAAGAAGTCTATGAACGCAACAGATAAGAGATCTACTATGTACATGTAGATTGATAGTCCGATCATTATCACGATAACTAGGATAGAAGTGGAGATAACATCCTTAGGAGAAGGCCAGATCACCTGCTTATACTCATGTATTACTCCCCTGAAAAACCTCTTAACTTTTTCAAGTAGGGTAACTTCCCTCTGAGATTTAGACTTATCTCTCTTAGATGCTCCTTTAGAACGTTTAGAGACAGTTTTCTCCTTCTTTGGTTTTGTTATCTTCTTTGCTTTGTCTGTCTTCTCCTTGAGCTTTTTCTTAGCCACTTACCTCACCTCTCTGTGAAGCGTGTGCTTCCTACACCACTTGCAGTACTTCTTCAGCTCAAGTCTGCTAGGAGTATTTAGTCGGTTTTTAGTCGTAGTGTAATTCCTCCTCTTACACACGGTACAGGCTAAGGTGATAGTTACCCTAGCACCCTTGTCTTTAGCCATAGACCATCCCTCCTAATCTGTCATAATTCTTCTCTCTTCTAATTTATTCAGATGAAGTGTTTTTCCTTTAATTTTCTAAAACTTTCAGTAAAATTCCCTTTAAGGTCTCTGTTCCCTTGTAACCCTCTATGATAGCTTTCTGCTCTCCATTCCTCACAAGTATCAGGGTAGGTAACACCACTACTTTGTACTCCCTAACTAGATCCAAGTTCTTATCTACATCTATCAGGATAGCTTCCAGGTTATCCAAGCTACCTCCTCCTATATTCTGAAGGGTTCTCAGAGTGTAAACAGCTGGTACGCTCCACTTAGCGAAGAAGAATAATAACTTCTCTCCCTCAGACAAGCTATGTTTCAAATCCTGGTTGAACTCTACCACCTTCACCCTAGATCACCTCTCAATAGCTTCTCTCCTATATCTGCCAAACCTTGGAAAGCAGGAAGTAACTCCTTATAGGTAAGCTTCATATTAGTTAACTCTCCCTCTAAGAGGTAAGGTCTCTCTCCTCTCCACTCAAGAAGCGATATATCATCAGTGAACTCCTTCCTCAACTCCTCAGCCCTCATGTGAGCTTCTCTTATAGCTGAGGTGAGGAACCCTTGGGGTGTCTGTGCGAGAAGTACGTCATCTCTAGGCAGGATCTCTAGAGAGCCACCGCGGAGTAATCTAACCGTATCGTAAGCTTTGATAACAGGAAGTACTGCTCTATAGCCTTGAGCTAGTGCCTTCATAACCCTCTCGTAAAGTTTCTGAGTAGCGAAAGGTCTAGCGGCATCATGTATCAAGACATATTTAGTCCTAACAGAGAGAACCCCTATTCTGGAAGATTCCTGTCTCGTAGCTCCTCCGATGGAGAATTCTATTCTCTCAAGTTCAGATGTTTCTAATTCCTCCCTCAGTATTCTCAAGATCTCTTCCCTCAGATCCTTCAGACGGGGTAATATTAGGAGGACCTTGAGGTTTAGTGATAAGGGGGTTTTAAGAGCCCAGGAGACAACACTGAACTTGCCTAACTTTACAAGTAGCTTAGGTTCCCCGAAACGCTGGGACTCGCCAGCGGCAAGTATAACTGCTGTATAATTACTGCTATTATAATCGCTGTTCACTATTGTATCACCACCGGGTTACTGATTTCCCCTTTAGCCTCATGAAAAGCTTTCCCTTAACGATAAGAAGTATATCCCTTAGGCGGTTATCTGTAACGTATATCCTCAAGAGCTGGACTGGTCCCTCACGAAAGAGCTTATAAGTTGGCCAAGTTCTGATAAACTCGTCAAAGGTCATAACTTTATCTAGAACTCCATCATAGAGTAGTAGGTTAGTATCGTAGAACTCCTTAGGCTCTACAAGAGTTAACCTAAAGGGAGCGTCAATTTTTATAAACCTCTCAGGTGCGGATATAACATCCTCTAGCAGTTCCTTATCGCTCTCACTTAGGCTAAAGCGGTTCTCCTCAAGGGGGTTATCCTCTCCATCAAGCAGGTCTCTCAGGAGCTCCCTAATATGCCTTAAGGTCTCCTCCTCAAAAGCTTGTACGTAAGCTATAGGATCCACTCCCTCCATAGAGAAGGGGACTTCCATTAGGAGCTTCCAGGTCTTCCTAAAGCGATACCTGTTTATCAGGTCTAACAACTCGTTGTCATTTCTCTCCATAGCCTTCAACTCAATTATAGTCAGAAGCTTCTGATCCGTTAGGGATAGGTAGCTTGATGGGTTCTCTAATATGCTACTGTAGTCAATAAATTCCTTTGATCTCATCAAGATCTCCTGAACCATCATATCAGCAGCTCTACCTAGCTTGTGGAAGTAAACGTTCTTATACATCATAAACCTAGTGAAGAGGACTGAGTATATATCATCAATAACCTTGGTTGAATAGGCTAGCCTGTTGTCAATCACTTTAGCGTTCCTAGTTAACCTATCTATAGGTGCTCCACCGAAGTGAAGTGTGCCTGAGAAGAAAGCATCCCTCAGGAGAAAATCTAGTCTATCAGCCCCG
>JALUEN010000098.1 GCA_027052755.1 bacterium
GTCATAGTTGGGGATAGTATATCCGGCGAGGTAGAGGTGGAGATCTATGATCAAGAGATAACACAGGAGGAGTTCTGGATAAAGCCGTTTAACACCTCGGATATGTTAATAGAGGCTTCAAGGATACTGAAGCTCTCTACTGATCAGACGATGAGGTTAGCTCAGTACCTCTTTGAGAGAGGATTGATAACATATCACAGAACTGACAGCTATCACATATCTGATAAGGGTATGGCTATAGCTAGGGAGATCCTCAAAGAGAACTTCCAGTACAAGAACTACCCTGAGACTGGTGCACATGAGACTATAAGACCTACGAAACCGTTAACCTTTGATGACCTGAGGATGAACTACGAGATGGAGTGGAACGCTATGAGGCTTTACGATCTCATATACAGGAGGTTCCTAGCTAGCCAATCTGGGCCTGTTAGGTTTAAGACTCAAAAGGTTAAGTTAAGGGTTATCGGTAAGGGGAAAGTATTAGAGGGAGAGCACACTAGGGTTATAAGTGCAGAGGGGAAAGCTCTGGAGTTTTATCCCTGGGCTATATGGGTCAATCAACCCCTGGAGATAGGTAAGTTTAAGATGAAAGCGAAGGGAGGAAAACGTCCTAGCGTCTCGCTTCTGACACAGGCTGACCTGGTGAGGATGATGAGGGAACGGGGGATCGGCAGACCTTCTACCTACTCTTCTATCATAATGAAGCTATTCAAGAGAGGATACATATTTGAGAATAAGGTGGGGAAAATAATTCCAACGAAGACAGGGCGAATGGTGTATGAATATCTCAGAGAACACTATGGTGAGTTTGTCAGCGAGGAGCGAACGAGGATACTTCAGGAGAAGATGGATTTAATAGAACGAGGTGAGGCTGAGCTTCCTGAGGTGCTCTCTGAACTTCTTCAGGAGATCTCTAAGATCAGCTCTCCAGTTAACAATTTACCGGACTCGGGGTAGAGCTGATATGAAGGGGAAGAGCAGGAGGAATCCTCACCTCTATGATATCTCCTTGGGAGCTTTGGCTAGCTCTCTCGCTGTTATACTATCCTTCATAGGTATCCAGATGCCTATGGGAGGAAAGCTCTCCTTGGAGATGCTTCCCCTGCTTCTGGCAAGCTTGATCAGTTTTAGAGCAGGGCTTTTATCTGGGATCATCTTCGGGATTATAAAGGTCTTTTTAGAAGCTGTTCCCGTTGTTCACCCGATTCAGTTCATCCTTGATTATCCCTTAGCTTTCTCGGTCTTAAGCGTAGCTTGGTTCTTCAGGAGGAGATACCTGTTAGGTAGCTTGATAGCTATATCCCTCAGGTACCTAATTCACGTTATCTCCGGGGCTATCTTCTTCGCTAGCTATGCTAAGGGAAACCCCTGGGTCTATTCGCTGATCTACAACGCGCTCTACATGTTACCCTCAGCTCTAGGAGTTCTGATCTTCCTCTACCTGATCTATCCTAAACTTAAGCTCCAGGTAGATTACTTGGATGGATAGATCACCACTAACTTCAGCTCTGAAGAATCTCCGATATCAGACTTATTCCGAATAACGGAGACAACGGTAACGTTCTTCCAGATGCTTAGGAGTCTCAGGGCTTTCAAGTAGAAATGCTCTATAGAGCTTCCCCTGTACCATGAGGTATTAGATAGAACGATGACAAGGTCAGCCTCTGAGACTAACTGAGGGAAGAAAGCCTCTGAGCAGATTAGAACCTCTCCCTTGAGATCGCCTAGTCTCACCTTAAGGCTATCACTTCCGGGAGAGTACCTACCAACGAGCTCCTTTACCTTAGGGGGAATTAAGGCTTGGAATCCACGTGGAAGATACTCCCCAAAGGGGACCAGTTTTCTCTTCACCTGAAGAGCTAGATCCTCTATCTCTCCTCCCCTCAGCTTAATTATCAGTGCTCCTGTGTATCTCTCACCTTTAAACTTATCACCTTGAAGTTTGAAAACCCCACCTATCACTGCTATTGATTCTAGCTTTAGGTTCTCAGCGGTAACCTCTCCGGAGAGCTTAAGGTTAACTGGTACCTCACCTATATAGGTTGATTCCGGGGATATTATCAGCGAGCCGGCTCCCTGACCTCTGAGGAAGCTGATAAGTGATGTCCAGGACCTCAGACTTGCGTCAACTCCCCTTAAAGATAACTCCCTCTGAGGTAGGGCTAAAGTTACCTCTACTTGACCCCTGCCCTGAACTGAGATGACCTTGTTAGGGGTATTGTAGTGATATAGTATGAGAATACCCAACGCTATAAAGGTAATTCCTCTTAAGAGCCAAGCTAGGCTTGACAACCTTAGTTTATCACCTCTAACTATTAACTCTAAGACCTCCCCTATCTTGCCAGGGAGAACTGACTTGATCTTCTCCTTTATCTCTAGAAACTCGTTATAGGTGTACAACCTCTCCAGCCAATATATAAATGGTAGGATAAGGAGGTAGTATAGCCACGTAGCGGATATGTATCCACCGAATTTAAGAATATTCTGGAATATCGTTCTCTCTAGTAGAAAAGCTTCCGAGTACATGGGGTATCCAGAGGTTATTAACTCTTGAATTAGCTTCTCTAGGCCTCCTAAGCTCAGAGGTATAACTATCCAGTTAAGTAGGTGAAATTTCCTTAAGTTAAAGGTTAATATCTTGAACTTCACGAGGAAGATAGCTGAGCTGAGAAGGGATAGGAGGACCATTGAGGATAAGCCTCCTGGCTTACCTATATACCAGGATAGTGAGGCTACCCAGCCAGATATCAGGGCTCCAACTCCTAGAGCTCCCCAGATCAGCTTCTGATCTCCTGGCCTGTAAGTTATCATTATCAAGCTGAGAGCGCTAAGGATTAGGGCCATATAGCCGGTTAAGATATGAAAGGATAGGGCAAATAGAGTTCCTGAGACCAGTGCAAAGGAGGGAGCTATGGATAAATAGGTCAAAAAACTTCTGATGTAGCGGTTCATCTAGCCCAGATCTCCTTTATCTCGTTTTTGTTTAACTACTCCTCTCTCAGTTTTATGATGATGCTTTTTGTTTTAATGAGAATTTTCGCTGCTTGTGAGAAATCCTCTTCGCTCAAACTTTTAAGGATCTGGGAGTAGCGCTCAGCTAAATGAGGTCTCCCTAAGCCTACCCAGTAAGCGGTGGAGCTAAGCTTATCTAATGGATTATCATAGCTGAGCATTTCTGAGGTGTAGAGTTTCTCCATAGCTTCCTGGAAAGTGTCTCTAAAGGAGCTAGGGTTATCAGCTATCTCACGGAGGAAACTGAGATAAAGGTTCCAAACCCTCTTAGGATCTAGATCCTCTCCGAAGAGTGTTATAGAGAAGGTGGAGTTATAGCACCTAGTGGGGTAATCTAAGCTGACCTCTAACTCACTACTTTTCTCATCTAAGCTCTTTTTAAAAGGTGACCTCTCAGCGAAGGTTAACCCTATCACATCTAAGGCTATGCTAACTCTGGGAGAGAAGGAGACTCCGGGAACTAACTGGGCGATAAGTACTCCAGATCTGGGGGATCTCATTTCCAAGAACTTTGGAGGGGGAGAATTTAGAGGGAATTTGTTTCCCTGAGGGCAGGATGAAGGTAGCTCTAGAAAACTCTTTGAAGCTCGGTAGTTAGAGAGTAAGATAGCTCCCCTTAACCTGTTCTTTAGTTCCTCTAGGGCTTCAGCATAGGTGATTGAGGAAAGGGTGTCAGGAGTTCCACCTTCTAGGGAATCAAAACCTAGCTCTCCTTTAACCCTTGAGAAAATCTTCCAGAGTGAATATCCGGTTCTCATCCTCATCTCATTGATAACAACTCTCCTCTCTACCTGAAACTCCTCCTGAGAGAAGTAGGGATTCCTGAGCTTGCACTCTATGGTTTTCATTAACTTCTCTGCGTTCTTCCTGGGCACCACGAAGTGAAACGTGGTCCACTCCCAAGAAGTCTCAGCGTTGTACACTGCTCCGATCTTATCTAGCTCCTCCTTGAATTTCTCTCTGCATCCTTTCCCCCTGAAGAATAAGTGCTCAAGCAGATGTGAGAGCCCCTCCTTTCCCTTGGGATCATCCCTACTACCTCTGTGGATCACCAGGTATAAAACGGTGATCTCTGTATCTCTCGCCCTCACGGTGTATACCTCAGCAGAAAACGGTGAGGATATTGATACAACTAAGAGGAATAGAATGATGAAGAAAAGTCTACCAGCCCTCATCTCAGCTCATCTCTCATCCCTTTACTGCTCCAGCAGTCAGACCGTAAACGATCCACTTCTCTAGTATCAACGTGGCTATTATCAGTGGAATAATAGCGATCATAACGGCTGCTGTTATTTCCCCCCATGGGATCTCATAGATTGAGATACCCGTTAGGGTAGCTATTCCAACTGGTATAGTTCTCAGATTTTGGCTGGGGATGAAGGCTAG
>JALUEN010000099.1:0-336 GCA_027052755.1 bacterium
GGTAATATGACCTCCACCTGATTTCCTGAGAGCACTAAGGCTCTAACCAGTTTGATGGTCCACCTTATGTCCTTAAAAGATAAGCGCTTGTAGATTACTTTACCTATCTCTTCATCTAGATCGTTAATGAGGTAAGCGAAATCTTCCCCTTCACTGAGGGCTGATAGGTTATTAATCTTAGAGATAAGGTCCTCAAGTTTCCTCTTCACTCCCAGCCTCTCACTGATCTCGTATGACAGAAGCGCGCCCCTCCTAAGGAGAGAGGATTTATAATAGGTCCACCTCCTGCCTAACTTCTCCTTCAGCTCATCCTCAGACAAACTGATAGGGTACTTT
>JALUEN010000099.1:346-5186 GCA_027052755.1 bacterium
TAAAAGCTCTCCTCGCTAGCAAAGTAAAGCTCTTGAATTAAAGGCTTCAGGGAGAAGAGCCAACTAGGATATTTATAACCGTTTAAGAGAGAGACCACCTTATAACCAGCTGGAAGTCTAGAGGATTTTTCCCGATCTAGCTTCCCAACGAGGACTCCCAACCTATAGCTCTTCTTATGCTTCACTAAGAGGACGCTTCCAAGCTCTACTAGGTCCCTTAGCTCAGCTGGAACGCTATAGGTGAAAATCCTGAAAAGCTCAGGTATGTAAACCTCTAGATATCCCCTAGCCTTCATGTTACTTGATAGTTCTACGCTCTTTCCCTTAGAACCTCTAGGATCCCTTAAGCAGAGAGAGGAAGAGGATAACTGTAACTAGAACTCTCTCCGAGAATACCTAACTAAGACCTGAGGAAGGGTGAGATATATGATAGCTGTCGTTCAGAGAGTTAAGAGGTCAAGCGTTGAGGTAGATAACAAGAAGATAGCTTCAATCTCTAAGGGGTTAAATATCCTCATAGGGGTTTGCAAGGGTGATGATCATGAGAAAGCGAGATCTCTTGCTAAGAAAATTGCTAACCTAAGGATATTTGAGGATGATCAGGGCAAGATGAACCTCTCGGTGAAGGATATAGGTGGCGAGGTTTTAGTGGTATCGCAGTTTACCCTATGCGCTGATACCTCTAAGGGGAGGAGACCTTCCTTTGGTAGGGCAGAGGACCCGAAAATTGCTAGGGATATAATAGCCACCTTTGTAAACGCCTTAGAAGGAGAGGGATTAGACGTTCACGTAGGTGAGTTTGGAGCTTACATGATCGTTGAGATAATCAACGATGGACCAGCAACATTTATCCTAACAGTTTAGCAGAGGTGGACGAGAGGTGAGCGTTATGTTAAGCACAAGTAGATCTCTAACTAACCTAGATAATAGAAGCTATCAGGAGAAGTTCAGGGACTTTAGATCCACTCTATCTCAGGCATTAAAACGTAAGACTAATCTTCAGGAGCTTTACGAGAAACTATTCTCTCTCAAGAACCCTAACGTGTCCCTAACCCTAAAGAGGATGAACTCGCTAGCCAAAGCGCTCAGAAATCCACAGGAAAGCTATCCAGTGATCCTAGTTACTGGTACCAACGGCAAAGGAACTACAACTACCCTAATAGCTAAGATAATGAGCTCCCTTGGGTTAAAAGTGGGTTTATTTAGGAAACCTCACTTAGTCGATTACAGGGAGAGATACGCTATCTTCATGTACGATAAAGAGGAGTACATTTCTGAGGATGAACTCCTTGACACGATGGATCAAGTTGTGTCTGCTAGCTCAGAGGTTGAGGAGGAGCTAGGGGAACTGCCCTCCTTCTTTGAGATAAGCGTCGGGATAGCGTACCAGTGGTTTAAGCAGAGAGAAGTAGATCTAGCAGTGGTGGAGATAGGTTTAGGAGGTAGACTAGATGCTACAAATATCGTTAGTCGGCCCCTGGTCTCAGTTCTCACCAACGTGTACCTAGAACACGTTAAAACCCTAGGCAATTCAGTAGAGAGCATAGCAAGGGAAAAGTCATTTATTGGACGTTGGAAGCGTCCATTCGTTACCCAGGCATCAGGGAAGGCGTTAGAGGTCTTAGAACGTATAGCCGATGAGAGAGGCTATGACCTGATGCAGGTTGGGGATCTCATCACTTACGAGATAACAAGGGATAGTTTATCAGGTGTATCCAGCAAGATCCTTCCCTCGTCCCCTCCAAGCTCATCACCACCCTACCTGAGGAAAGCGCTGAGCTACCTCGCACCAGTTGAGGTAAACACCTCTACTCCTGGTAGCTTCCTCTTCCGAAACATCCCCACCAGCGTAGTTACCTCAGCAATAGCTTCCTATCTCCTAGGCTTAAAACTAACACCTAATAATCTCAAGGCGATAGAGAGATTCAAGGTTCCTGGAAGGATGACTGTTATCAACTATAGAAGCTCTCTCAAGATCATCTTAGATTCTGCCAAAGACATAGGAGCTCTTCACAACTTAGCCCAGTGGCTTAAGGACAAGGACTTAAACCCAGTAATTCTTTTCACCCTATCCAAGGGGAAGAACTTAGATGAGATAGCCTCTATCCTAAGAGGTTTTCACCTGATAGTAACCTCCCACAGCAATAGGGCTCGTGCTATGGAGGTTGATCAGCTACAACGTGAGCTGAAGCTCAGAGGAGTTAACGTCATATTCAGCGCTCCCCTGAACCAGGCGTGGGAGTTCTTCTTAGAGAAATTACCTGAGTATGGGATAGGCTTAGTAACAGGCTCCCTTTACCTGGTAGGGGATGCCTTCAGGCTCCTAGGAATAGATCCTATGAATTTGAGAGCTGAAAGGTGAGAGTGAGGATGGCTAAGGTTCAACTAGAACCCCTAACATCTGAGAGCTTAAGAACCTTAAAGAGCGAGATAGAAGCTATGGGAATAGATCTATCCCTACTCTTTGACACTCACTGCCACCTAACTGATAAGAGATTCTCATTAGAAGAGATAGCTGGCATCTTATCAACAGGGGTGAAGGCCCTAACCCTAACGATATCCCCCGATGAGCTAAAGGATTTAAAGGTACTTTTAAATCTACCATACAGCGAGAACCTCTTTTTCGCTGTAGGAGTTCACCCCCACGAGGTGGGAAAGTATAGCTTAGAGGAGATCCGAGAATTTATAGAGAGGGCGCTCTCAGATAAAGAGCTAGCGCCTAAGATAGTGGCGATAGGAGAAATAGGCTTAGACTACTACTATGAGTTCTCGCCTAAGGAGATTCAGATAGAGGCTTTCAAACTCCAGGTGGATCTAGCTCTAGAGAAGGGATTACCGCTTAGTGTCCACAGCAGGGATGCAGAGAAAGAGGTCTGGGAGATCCTTAAGGAGTACGGTGTTAAGAAAGCTGTGCTCCATGGATACACCGGAAGTAGTGGTGTAGCCTTAGAAGCTACCACTTGGGGTTTATTCATAGGTGTTAACGGTATAATAACCTTTAAGAAAGCGGATAGTTTGAGGGACTTAATCAAGAGGATTCCTACTGAAAACCTACTCCTAGAAACCGACTCACCCTATCTAACCCCTGTCCCTTACCGAGGGAGGAGAAATAACCCGCTAATGGTAGCCTTTGTCCTCAAGGCGCTCTCCAACCTGAAGGATACCCCAATTGATCAGTTAACATTAAAGCTGAGGGAAAACGCTAGGAGGCTATTTAGGGTATGATGGTTTCCAAACATCACCCAGTTAATGAGATCAGAAGGATAAAAGGAGACATGCTACTGGGTAAGAGGATCCTCCTAGGTGTTTCCGCTAGCACTGCGTGTTATAAAACCGTTGACCTAGCCAGAGAGCTGATAAAATTAGGTGCAGAGGTTAAAGTAGCCCTCACAAGGGAGGCTCTAAAATACATCTCCCCTGATCTATTCCACTGGGCTACAGGTCAGGAACCTATTTTAGAGCTCTCTGGAGAGACAGAACACGTTCAGGTAGCTAAAGCATTCCATGCCCTGCTAATAGCTCCTGCTACGGTGAACATCGTCGCTAAGATAGCTAACGGAATAGCAGACGAACCCCTCTCCTTAATAGCTCTCTCAGCTCAAGCGTACAATCTGAAGAGATATATAATTCCATCAGCACACATCAAGCTTCTGAGAACACCTCAACATAAGGAGAACATGGATAAGCTGACCAGGTTTGGATGGTACCAGCTAGAGCCGGATTTAGAGAGGTACAGGTTCCCTGATCCCGAGATAGTAGCGTGGTGGCTAGCGTCAACTATTGATAGAGGTGAGGACCTAAGAGGGTATAAGTTCATAGTTACAGGGGGTGCTACTGCCAGCTACATTGACGAGATCAGGATGATAACCAACCCCTCATCAGGAAAGATGGGGTTCATGTTAGGCTTAGCGTCTACGTTTCGCGGAGCCATCTCAGAGGTGGTGTTAGGATACACCGATCTGGAACGCTCTCTACCATCCCTAAGAGGTCTGGCCTTCAAGAGAGCGTACACGAATCACGAGATGTTAAAGCTCCTGAGAGAGGCGGTATCAAAAGCAATCTCAGAATCCTCTCTTCCACCAGTTGTGATAATGGCAGCAGCTCCAACTGATTTCAAAGCTAAACAGTTAAACCCCCAAGGGAAACTAGATTCAGAGAAAACGGTCAGCTTAACCCTAATCCCAGAGGTTAAGATAGCTAAGGCTTTGAAGGAGGAATTTAAGGATAACATAATTCTCATAGGTTTCACTGCTCACCCTCAGAGGGAAGATCTAATTGAGATAGCGAGAGCTAAATTGAGAGCAAGGGGATTTGACCTGATCTTTGCCAACCATGCTAGGGGACACTCTGGAGGAGAGAGCGCCATAACTTTCGGATCCCAAACCTCTGAGCTGATAATGGTCTCAGAGAGCGGTGTTAAAGAGCTTGGGAGACATCACAAGCTAATCCTAGCTAACTTAGTCCTAGATGAGGTGCGAGAGATTTTCTTAAGAGGAAGGGGTGATAGAGGTGAAGAGGCCATTTGAGATCACTGGTGAGAAATCCTATGAGAACGGTCCGGTGAAGGCCTTCACCAGGTACCTGACTTTCAGGACACCCGAGAGGAGAGAGATAGTTTACATAACCGATGTGGTCAGGGATACGGTGAAGAAGAGCGGGATCAGAGAGGGCTATGTCCTAGTTTCTGCAATGCATATAACCGCTAGTGTTTTCATCAATGATGATGAGGAGGGCTTCAGAAGGGACCTCATGAAGCTCTTAGATAGGCTAGCTCCTTACGGGAAACACCCTGATGGGGAGGAGTACAAGCACCAGCTAACTGGCGAGGATAACGGGGACG
>JALUEN010000099.1:5196-14664 GCA_027052755.1 bacterium
GAATATTCTCGTAGGTCATGAGGTAATAGTTCCCGTAACAGGTGGAGATCTAGACTTAGGTCCCTGGCAGGAGATATTCTACGGCGAGTGGGATGGCATGAGACCTAAGAGACTGATCATAAAGGTCTTCGGTGTAAGCTAACTAAAGAAAACAGGTGATACCTATGAGGAAGCTAGAGTTGAACGAGATCTTAAATTACCTAATTCCAACAGAATCATACCGTTTCCCTATGGATCTAAATGAGATCTTCAAAGATAACTTAAATGATAGGTTTCTCGGCTTAGAAATAGGGATAGGGAACGGTATCTTCCTAGTTGAGGTGGCTAGCAAGTTTCCTCAAAGGTTCTTCATAGGCGTGGAGAAATCACTTAGGTTCCTTAAAGATGCCATCAGGAGATTGGGTAACGTCTCAGTTAACAACGTTAAGCTATTTAACTCATTTGGAGAGCTGGTGGTAAGGGATATACTCCCTAACAACTCAATAGATGAGGTTTACGTTAACTTCCCTGATCCATGGCCTAAGAAAGCTCATGTAAAGAGAAGGCTCTTGAACCGCAGGTTCCTCAGGGTCCTCTCAAGGAGAGGGAAGCTTGGCTTAAAACTTTGGCTACTTACCGACCACCACAAGTACAGGGATTGGGTCCTGGACGAGGTTCCCAAGGAGCTGTATAAAGCTCACTGGGGTGTAGGAATCCCTCAGTGGGTACCTCAGACCAAGTATATGAGGAAGTGGTTATCGGAAGGAAAGGAGATATATCACGTTATCCTAGAGCTCAGGAAACGAGACGAGGATCAGTCATTAGACGAGAGGCTTAGGAGGGTTAGAGATATGATACAGGTGAAGTTTATCGGGGATAATCCTGTAGAGAAGTTCTCCTCAATGAAGGGGTTTACAACCAAGCTCACCGACTCCTCAGGGAGAACCAGAGCTATACTGAAGATCTTAGACACCATCTCAGAAGAGGACAGATCTTGGCTAGAGTGCCTAATCATAGAGGTAACTGAGCTTTACAACCTAGAGCAGAGGATACTACTGAAGCTATCAAGGGATCCTAAGGGATACTGGTGGCTGAGAAGTGAGTCGCTAGGACAAGTGATACTAACCCCTAATGCCCTCAAACTTGTAGAGAAACTCCTAGAGGAGCTCAACCCCTCTGAGGTAGCTTACTCAAACCTATAGTCCGCTGAAAGGAGTGATTAGAATTAATCTCACCTATTTGAGGGATAACTTCCTAAGAGATGGTGCGCCATTTCTAGAGTTCGCCAAGAACAGCTATCAGGAGCTATCACCTGATAAGCTAGAGCTAGCAGATCTCCTAATCATAGGGTTTCCGTGGAGTGGTCTAAGCTCATCAAGACTTGGAGCTTTCAAAGCTCCCAAAAGCATAAGGACCTACTCAGATCTAATAGAGAGCTTCTCAGAGCTAGCGGAAATAGATTTAGGAGAGGACCCTCACGCAAGTAAATGGCTTGATCTAGGGGATTTGAGCGTTAAACTGTGGTGGTCAGGGTATAAACTATCTTTAAAGGCCCCTAACCTCCTTAAAGAATTAGCTAAATGGGCTTTTGAGAAGGGGAAAGTTCTTGGAATCATAGGTGGAGATCACTTCATCACCTATCCAGTGGTGAAAACGTTCTGGGATTTAGGAGTTAGGTTCTCAGTCATTCACCTAGACGCACATTATGATTTACATGATGAGTTTGAGAGAGATAGATTTTGCTACGCGACTGTCATGAGGAGGGTATCGGAGCTAGGTATTTCAATATATCAGATAGGTCAGAGAACTAGAGTTAAGGAGGAGATAATTTTCAGGGAAGAGACAGATCTCGTTAAGGACCTACCCTCTTCACTGCCTCCCCTAGATCACGTTTACCTGTCAATAGACTTAGATATTTTAGATCCCTCTATTATCCCTGCTGTTACAAACCCTGTCGGGGCTGGGTGGACCTTGAAGGAGCTGTACAGTTTTCTCAAGGGACTTTTCAAGGGTTTTAGAGAGAGAAAGGTGAAGCTCATAGGCTTTGACGTTGTGGAGCTTAACCCAGCGTTTGATCTTGATGGGCGATCCTCCACGCTGGCTTCAGAGGTACTAAGGGAGGTTATAGGCTTAGCGCTATCCCTTATGTAGAGCTATCAGTTTCAGAGAGGCTCTGAGAACTAATAGTAGAATATGTTTAGTGATTTCAAGGAGAGGCGGAGGTGAAGGTTAATGGCAGAGGTGAAGTCGCCTATAGAGATACTCCTGAGGATGATGGTGGAGAAAGGTGCCTCTGACCTACACATCAAGGCGGGAAGCCCACCTATGCTTAGGATAGATGGTGAGCTAGAACCTGCTGTATCACAAGTCTTTCCACCAAACGTGATAAGGAAGATGATAGAGTCAATGCTAACCGAACAACAGAAAGCTAAACTGATAGCTGAGAGGGAGCTGGACTTCGCCTACTCAGTACCTGGGCTAGCTAGGTTTAGGTGTAACGCTTATTTTCAGAGGGGATCCTGGGCTATCGCGATAAGGATAATCCCATCAAGGCCTTATACCATAGATGAGCTAGGTTTACCTGATGTCTTCAAATGGCTAGCTATGAGGCCAAGGGGATTGATAATAGTTACAGGTCCTACAGGATCAGGGAAATCCACTACGCTAGCTGCTATGGTTGACTATATTAACTCAAATAAGAAGTGTCACATCATAACTATTGAGGACCCAATAGAGTTCCTACATAAGGATAAGCTGAGCATAGTCTCACAGAGGGAAGTAGGGTCTGATACCTTCTCCTTCGCCTCCGCCTTGAGGCATGCCTTGAGGCAAGACCCTGATGTGATAATGTTAGGAGAGATGAGAGACCTTGAGACCACACAAACCGCTATAACAGCAGCTGAGACAGGCCACCTGGTGCTAGCTACCTTACACACCTCAGGAGCAGCTAACGCTATAGACAGAATAATAGATATCTTCCCCCCTCACCAGCAACAACAGGTTAGGGTTCAGCTATCCATGATACTAGAGGCTGTCATATACCAAACCCTAATTCCAAGGGCAAGCGGCCCCGGTAGAGTGCTAGCTATGGAGGTAATGTTAGGTACACCAGCCGTACGACACCTAATCCGTGAAGGTAAAACTCACATGCTACCTAATGTCCTACAGTCCTCAGCAGAGGAAGGGATGATCTCACTGGATCAGTCATTAGCCAACCTGTACCTCAGCGGTGAGATAAGTTACGAGGATGCCATCATGAGATCCATGAACCCAGAGGAGTTCATGAGATTAGTGGGTAGAGAGGAATAACCTGAGCCTTGATTCAAATCATGGTTTTTAAGTGGGCTATACTAGGTTTCACGATCTCGCTCCTAATAGTTAGTCTTTACCTTGAGCTATTTCATCCAGCGGTGAGCTTTTTCTTAGCGATCTCTCTACTCGTGCTCACCGGAATCTTGGCGCCATCTGAAGCGCTAAAAGGTTTCTCCAATGAGACAATCTTAGCCTTAGCACTATTGCTAGGGATAAGCTTAGCGATCAAGAAGAGCACTTTGCTTAAGATAGGTTTCAGCAGACTCACTGAACGAGCGAGGACATTAAAGGACTTTCTCCTGAGGATGATGCTTATATCCTCTATAACCTCTGCTTTCCTCAATAACACAGCGGTCGTAACTACTCTCCTTCCACTAGCCTATCAATGGGCTAATAAGTACAAGAAACCTATCTCAAAGCTACTCATACCTTTATCGTTCAGCGCTATCCTTGGTGGAACCATGACCTTGATAGGCACATCAACTAACCTAGTGCTAAACGCCCTCCTTGTAGAGAGAGGGCTAAAGCCTTTATCTATTTTCAGCTTCACACCAGTTGGTATCGCCTTAGTAATAGTTGGAACACTCTATCTCCTGTTTATCGGTGAGAGGTTACTTCCTGATCGCTTCCCACCTATAGAGAGTTTCAGGAAGGAGAGAAGAGAATATCTGATAGAGTTAAGAGTGGAAAGTGATTCTCCACTTCTGAACAAGAAGGTCGGCGAGATACCACTTAGAAATCTAAGAGGGCTTTATCTAGTGGAGATAATAAGGGGAAGCAGAGTGATAGCTCCCGTCAGCCCAGATGAGGTCATTCAGGATGATGATAGGCTGATATTCGTAGGAGATACCTCAACGATCAGCGATCTCCTCAACACTGAGTTCAAGCTCTCCTTAGTGGGGAAAGATGACGAGGATTTTCTCAGAGCGCTGGAAGAGTATGAACTAGTGGAAGCGGTAGTTACACCTAACTCACCATTAGTTAACAAGAAGGTAAGGGAGTCCAACTTCAGAGCTAGATATGATGCAGCGATCTTAGCTGTCCACAGGAATGGTGAACCCCTAAGGGGTAAGATAGGTGAGGTCAGGCTGAAAGCTGGTGATCTACTCCTGATAATCACAGGAAGTGATTTCTGGAAGCGATTAGAGGACATAACGGACCTGTACATAGTAGAGAGAGTTACCAACCTGTATAACTGGGACATACTAAAAGATCTAGTTGTGCTCCTGAGCTTTGTCCTGGTGATCATCTTATCCGCTTTTAAGGTAATCCCATTTGTCATAGGGTTATTTCTCCTGGTCTCCTTTTATGCCATTATCAGGGTCCTAAAGTACTCAGAGATACGGCGTGATCTAGATCTAGGAGTGATTGTCATAGCAGCGCTCTCCATAGGTTTAGGTGAGGCTATGCTGAAGACAGGACTAGCTGAGAAGATAGCTGAGCAAATAGTAGCTTACGCTCAACCGCTAGGGCTTCTGCCACTTATGGCTAGCATATACCTGATAACCAGCTCTTTGGCTCAGGTGATAAATAACGTAGCTGCCGTATCAATAATGCTACCGGTAAGCCTCAAGGTGGCATCAATCGGTGGATATCCGTTAAAGCCTTTCGCGCTCCTCACCGCTTACGCATCCGCGGGAAGCTTCCTCACACCTGTAGCTTACCAGACAAACCTAATTGTGTACTCATTAGGTGGCTATAAGTTCAAGGATTTCTTGAAAATAGGCTTCCCGCTATTATTAATTTACATGCTCACCTGCTTGCTAGCTATATACCTCATCTACTTTTAGAGGAGCCTAGGCAGGAAAAGATCCCTAGTAAGTTAAGAATAATATGAAAGCTTAACTCCTGAGATCCAAGATTATGACCTAGGATTATCTTAAGGAGGGGGAGCCATGTCTAAGGTAAGCGAGGAGAAAATCCTTGTCCCTTACAAAGGTAGGATAACGAAGAGAGAGCGACAGAGAATTAAGGGGCATAAATCAGCTATCTTGTGGTTTACTGGTCTCCCGTCTAGCGGGAAATCCACCATAGCACATAAACTAGAAGAGGAGCTTAACAAAAGGGGTATCCACACCTACGTTTTAGATGGGGATAACGTAAGACGAGGGCTTAACAGCGATTTAGGTTTCTCACCAGAGGACCGAAGGGAGAACATAAGGCGCATAGGCGAGGTAGCTAAACTATTCGTTGACGCAGGACTAATAGTTATGGCGGCATTTATATCACCATATAGGGAGAGCAGGAGGTTTGTGAGGAACCTTGTTGAGCCTGGTGAGTTCATAGAGATCTACGTCAAGTGCCCCTTAGAGGTATGTGAAGCGAGAGACGTAAAGGGGCTTTATAAGAAGGCTAGGAGAGGAGAAATCAAGGACTTCACAGGGATCTCCGCCCCTTACGAGGAGCCGGAGAACCCAGAGATAGTAGTAGAGACGGATAAGGAGAGCGTAGAGGAATCCGTTAAAAAGATACTTAACTACTTAGAAGAACATGGTTACCTGAGAATTTGACATAAGGTTCACTCAGAGGTGAGGAAGATGACAATTCTTCAGAGGAGTTTAAACGAAGGTTCTCAGAGCTTTCAGGACTACCCTATTCGCCCCCATGGAGGTGTCCTGATCCAGAAGGTACCATCAGGAGAGGAACGTCTTGAACTATTTAGGAAAGCAGAGACCCTTAAGAAGCTCCCTATCTCAAGCAGATATGCCTCTCACCTAGAGATGATAGCTATCGGCGGTTACTCCCCACTAAAGGGGTTCATGACCAGAGAGGAAGCGTTAGGTGTTATAAGGTACATGCATCTTCCAGGAAAAGTACTTTGGAGCATCCCTATCCTGCTCCCATATAAGACTGAATATAAAACTGACCTATCCTTGAAGATAGGTGAGGAGATTGCTCTAGTAAGTGAAAGCGGTGGGATCCTAGGGATAATGCTAGTAGAAGACATCTTTGATCTAAACTTAGATGAGTACCTCTTTCAGGTTTTCAAGACAAAAGATGAGGCTCATCCTGGTGTCAAGAGAGTTCTAATGGATGGCAACGTTTTCATAGGGGGCGAGGTAATAGCACTGTTAAACAGACCTAAGAGAAATGGTATATCAGAGGTTTACTTCCAAGATCCCATAGAGGTGAGGAAGAGATTTATATCCAAGGGCTGGAGGACAATCGTTGCCTTTCAGACCAGGAACCCGATCCACAGGGCGCATGAGTACCTGATAAAATCAGCCTTAGAGTGGGCAGATGGAGCCTTCATTCACCCCTTGGTAGGAGAGACAAAACCTGACGATGTTCCCCCAGATGTTAGGATGAGATGCTATGAGGTACTGATTGAGAACTACTTCAACAAGGACAGGGTGCACTTAAGCGTCCTACCAGCTCCAATGCACTACGCAGGTCCCAGGGAAGCAGTTCACCACATGATAATGAGGAAGAACTACGGGGCAACCCACATGATAATAGGTAGGGATCACGCTGGTGTAGGGAATTACTACGGCACTTACGAGGCTCAGGAGTTTGTTGAGGAGTTTAAAGATGAGCTGGAGATACAACCTGTGAAGTTTGAGCACGCTTTCTACTGTAAGAAGTGTGAGGGGATGGCCACATCAAAGACATGTCCTCATGGGAAAGAGCACCACGTGTACCTTAGTGGTACCAAGGTAAGGGAGATGCTGAAGCGCGGTGAGAGACCTCCTAAGGAGTTCTCCCGACCAGAAGTGGTAGAGGTACTCCTAAGCTGGTACACCTCTAATAGGTCCTAAACTCTCCTCAATCACTTAGGGAGCTTAGATGAGAAAGTAAGGAAGTTTAAGCGCACCACCCTTTACCTTCAGCCTATCTATCAATTACCGAGCGCTCTTTGCAATTAATAAGCCCCTCTAGTTGTTATCACTATCCAGAAGGTCTCTAATAATATCTTAAAAAAAAAAAAAAAAGACATGTTCTCTATATAATAAACATCCATCTCAACTCGTTTCTCATAAGATTCACAGTCATTTCGCGCTTCAACCTGCCAGAAACCGGTTAAGCCGGGCTTAACCGAAGCGTAGAGGTGAGACACGTGAGCGTAAAACTTCCTGAACTCCTCCTCGGTAACTGGTCTAGGACCTATTAGGCTCATCTCTCCCTTTAAGACATTTATCAGCTGAGGCAATTCATCAAGCGATGTCTTCCTGAGGAACTTCCCTATTCTCGTTACCCGGGGATCATCCTTAAGCTTGTAATTAGCCTCCCATTCCTCTCGCAGCTTAGGGTCGCTCTCCAGGAGCTCCTTAAGACGCTCCTCGGCATCCACATGCATCGTCCTGAACTTTATCAGCTTGAACCTCCTACCTCTTGCTCCAACACGGTCATGGTAGAAGAAAACGGGACCGCCATCCTCAAGTTTTATCAGCAGAGCTATAAATATCATAAGCGGAAGAGCCAAGATCAATCCTATGAGCGCAACTAAGTAATCAAAAAGAGCTTTCCATATAGGATACTTAATCGGTATTCTCTCTAGCGAGCTCTCAGCAGTATAAAACCCTTCTACTCTTATCCTATCCAGCTCTATCCCCAGATTAGTTGTGGTCATCTTCTCTCATCCCAACTTACCGTCGTTACTCTTTTTTATTAGATACTCACCCACCTATCCCTGCCACTCAAGCTCCCCGCACATCTTACCTAATCCCAGGAGAGCTTGAATAACCTGTAGTATTTCCTCTTTGCGTACTATTAGCAATAGAGAGGAGAGCATGAGATCAACAGAAAACTTATCGGTAGTACATGTAGTAGAGTCATTTGCTGGAGGTGTATTTCACTTCATATTAGATCTAATTAAGAGGCTTCCAGCTAAGCATTTAATCGTTCACGGACTGAGGAGCGATACCCCTGAAAACTTCAAGGAGCTCTTTCCGGAGAACACCCAGTTCATTTACTGGCGAAGCGCAACTAGAGAGATCAATCCCTTAAGAGATTTTCTAGCTCTATTTGAACTTGTGGAGATATTAAGGGCTTTAAGAGGTAAACTAGATATCA
Organism: bacterium; assembly: GCA_027052755.1. GTDB lineage: Bacteria > DRYD01 > DRYD01 > DRYD01 > JALUEN01 > JALUEN01. Next base: position 13,501 of record JALUEN010000099.1, read on the forward strand.
TTCACCTCCACTCCTCAAAAGGGGGGTTCCTAGGGAGGGTAGCCTCCAAAATTCTCCGGCTAGAGAAGAGGGTAATCTATACCCCTCACTCAGTGGCTTTCTTAAGAGAGGATGTTCAAGGCTATAAGAGGTTTCTCTTCAAAACCTTGGAGAAACTTGCTTTCTCCCTAGGTGGACAAGTAGTAGCAACATCACCTTCTGAGAAGGAAGCTTTAGAGAAGGTAGGGATAGAAGCTATCTGTATCCCTAATGGGATAGATATAGAGGAGGTCAGAGAGATAGCGGAGAGAGAGGAACCCTTATAGAGAGAGCAGAGAGCGAGATATTGATAGGCACAGCTGGTAGGATCTCCCCCCAGAAGGGACCTGCAATCTTCACTGAGATCTCTAGACAGCTAAGAAACGAGAGGGCCAGGTTCATCTGGATAGGTGATGGAGAACAGAGAAAGGTTTTAGAGGAGGCGAAAGTTGAGGTAACTGGTTGGCTACCTAGGGAGAAAGCTATCAAGGCTATATCACAGCTAGATATATATCTATCCACCTCGCTATGGGAGGGACTGCCCCTAGCAGTCCTCCAAGCCATGGCTTTAGGGAAACCGCTAGTTCTCTCTGACTGCGTAGGGAACAGAGACCTAGTTAAAGGCAATGGATACCTGTTTAAGAGCCCAACTGAAGCAGCTAAATACTTAAAAGAACTTATCTCAAACTCAGAGCTGAGAGAGAAGCTAGGGACCAAATCCTTGAACTTAGCTAGTTACTTTTCTATAGAGAAAATGATAGAGAGATATAGGAAATTGTACTTATCAGTTGCAGCTAAGGGAGATGATAAAGGAGGAGGCAACCATTGAACCTCAGAGATAGGTTTCACTTTTTCCTAAACTTCCTGAGGTACTTAAAGCATAACCCTAAGATGCTAAAGAGGTTTATCCTAATCTCTAAAGAACGTGGTTTTTTCAGGGCAATTAAAGAGGCTGTAGATCACTTAGGAAGGATGGGGATCATAAATTACTTACCTAAACCAATCCTTATTAGGGACAAGAGGAGTTCCCACATCTTGGATTTTAATAATCCATCCTCACCTGAGATTACGATCATAATAAACTCAAGTGGAGATATTAAACTTACATACAGTAGTCTCAAAGCTATCCTTAAACACACTACTATA
>JALUEN010000100.1 GCA_027052755.1 bacterium
GCCTAGGGTGAGGGATATACTGGAGTTAGCCTTTCCCAGGATGAGCGATCCGATAATAGAGAAGCTTAAACCCACCTTTCTCTCCTTGACCCCTAGGGGACTAGAGGGTAAGGAGATAGGCGGAGTAAAATTATGGGCATTTCCTGGGAAACACGCTATTGACAGCTATTCATTAGTAGTAGAGGTAGATGGCAGGAGAGTCGGTTACAGTGGTGATACCTTGCTCACCGATGGGGTTAAGGAGATGGTGAGGTTATCCGATCTATCATTCCTAGATATGAACGATCCTCAGTCTAGGATCGGAGATCATATGAACAAGGAAGATATACTGACTCTTAGGAGAGAGTTCCCAGACAAGAGGTTATGCGTGATACACACAAAGGTACTTCCTCAGCCTTTTGAGGGAGTAGAGGTAGCAGATGACCTAAGCGAGTTCCAAACTTAAGGCCTCAAAGCTCACCATAAGAGATCAGAGCTAGGAGGTGATCAGGAGATGAAGGTAGTCTCCCCGGACGAGATGAGGCAGTTAGATAAAATAACGATAGAGGAATACGGTTTACCCTCTATAGTACTCATGGAGAACGCAGCTTTAGCTACCTTAGAAGCTATAGTAGAAAACTGCCCCCCGGAGATGTTAATGAGAGGTGTGCTAGTATTATGTGGTAGTGGTAATAACGCAGGCGACGGCTTAGCGGTAGCTAGACACCTGATTTTAAGGGGATATCCGGTTAGCATCTTTCTCCTCAAGAAGCCGAGAAAAAATGATCCGCTCATTAACTTCCGATTCTTACAGAAGTTAAAAGCTCCGATGTACGTATTAGAAGAGAACGAGGAGAATTTCTGGGGCTTACTTTTAAAAGCCCTGCTGAGAGCTGGCTGTGTGATTGATGCGCTCCTGGGGACAGGCGTCAAGGGAGAGCTCTCTGAAGAATATGTTAAAGCAATAAGGTTAATTAACTCCTCCTGGAGCTACAAGGTAAGCATAGATATACCCAGTGGAATTAACCCGGAAACAGGAGAACTGCTAGCTCCTGAAGCTGTCAAAGCTAACCTAACTGTAACTATGGGCTTCATAAAACGTGGACTGATACTATATCCAGGAGCTGAATATGTAGGTAAGCTAGTGGTAGCGAACATCTCCATTCCTGCTCACTTAAGCGCTAAGGTGAAAGAGGAGTTACTACTGCCAAGCGAGGCTGCCTTGATGATACCTGAGCGCTCTCCACTAGGGCATAAGTATAAGTTCGGTGTTGTGGTAGTAATAGGTGGCCCCAAGCCCTATACAGGAGCTTCTCACCTAGCAGCCCTCGGAGCTCTAAGGGGAGGAGCGGGGATGACCTATCTCCTGGTACCAGAGGAAACCTATACAATAGCTGATGTAAAATTAACTGAGGTTATAGTGGATACCTATAACCTTTCAGAGGGAGATTTTAAGGAGATAGATCCCTACTTGGAGCGAGCGGATACAGTAGTAATAGGTATGGGCTGGGGTCTAAACCCCCTCATGAAGGAGCTTCTGAAAAAGGTGATAAAGGGATACAAAGGTAGGATAGTGATAGATGGTGATGGTTTAAAACTGCTAGCTGAGCTGATCTCTGAGAAGGAGATATCACTTGAGGATCTGAAAGGGCGAAGCGTTTTAACACCCCACAGCGGTGAGCTGAGCAAGTTCTTCCAAATAGCACTTGGGCGCTCAGAGGATATCACTTTTAAGCTGAGAACTGAGCATCAGAGGTACAAATATGCTAAGAGGTTAAGCCTCCTCACTGGTAGCGTTGTCCTGGCGAAAGGAAACCCAACAATAGTTGTTAACGATGAGAAGGTGTACTACGTTGGATCAACTAGCGTAGCTATGGCAAAAGGTGGCAGTGGTGATGTACTATCAGGGATTACAGGGGCTCTGATTTCCCAGGTGAGAGAACTTGACAAAGGGGTAGCCTTAGCATCTCTAATACATGGAATGGCGGCTCAACTAGCTAGGAAGAAGCTCTCCCACTATAGCGTAGCGCCATCTGATATAGTTAAATATATACCCTTAGCTTTCAACGTGCTAATGAACCTGAGACCAGGACACCTTAAAAATAGCCATAGATCACTTCTAGAGAGAATGGGCTTCTGGAAGGTTTAATTGATAGCTGAGAGGTGCGATCTAATGAATAGGAGCCTAGATATAGGCAGGTTAAGCCTAGGTGTAATTTTAGGGTTATCTCTAGTGCTGAGCTTGTACATCTTCAGCATATCAGCTCTCAGAAATCAAGAGGAGTTAGCTGAGTTCAGAGCAAGGGTTTACGCCAAAGCCTGGCTAAAAATAACCTCCCATCAAGGTTCTCTCAAGACAACACTAACTTTTCTAGACCTATATATAGCTTCTGGTGGAGAGATAGACAAGAACATCTTACAGCTGGTGAAACCGGCTTTGAAACGGGATACCTACTTCAAGGACCTCTACTTCCTAGGAAGTGGTCTAGGGACCGCTGACCAGGTGAGATCAGCTGAGCTACTCTCATTAGCCTCAAAATCCACAGACCCTGATGTAAGGCGAGTAGCTAATTCCTACAGGATACTCCTCCTAGCAGGTCCTGGAGTTAAGCTCCTCAAAAAGGGACTAAAGGATTACCTGAGCCGTAACCTAAACGAGGAGCAGGTTGACCTCATCATGAAGTTGATAGAAGGAGGCGCTAAGCTCTTAAGTGGGTTAATAGAGAAACAAGTGAAGAAGTTGACTAAAGATGATAACCCGATCGTGAGAAGCGCAGGGTTGTATATCCTCGCTGGTTTGCTTAAACACAAGGACCTGAACACTTATAAAGAAGCGTTAAGTGATCCCGTAGGAAGTGTGAGGCTCACTGCCCTATCCTGTCTCCTGTACCTGAACAAGTACGAGTCCCTAAACCTTCTCCCACTAGAAGATGCTCTGAAATTATTACTAATGAACGATGATGAGGAGAGCGTTCGCCTGATGTCCTTAGCATTACTCTCTAGGATATCAACTAGATCTCATACCTTCAATGAGGTGCTGAGAGGGGAACTAGTTCCAGAGCCAGCAACTAGAGTCCGCTTAAGTTCCTTCACCTGGAGGGATAGACATGAGAATTCTCTAATCATGAGGTGGAGAGCTTACAGCCTAGCCCTCGTATCCCCATAGATTAAGAGAAATTCTCAAGAGAGGTGAGCGTATGACGTACAAGATACAGGATGATCTAGAGGAGCTCCTAAAGGTTATCCCACCTCATATCAGAGAACCTCTAGAGAAAATCCCTAACCTCAAGAATTTGGTTGAGGTAGTTATGGATTTAGGGAGAACCCCAGAGGCCAGGTTCCCAGATAACTTCGTGATATTATCAGACTCAGAGGTAACGGAGCTTGATCTCCAGTACGTGGTATCCAGGATCGGCGAGTTCGGGAAGGATAACAGGGCTGGTATCCCAAGAACCCTTCACAGAATCTCTGCTATAAGGAACAGGCACGGCAAGATCATAGGACTAACCCTTAGGGTTGGTAGAGCCGTTTACGGGACTGCAGAGATCATAATGGATATAATAAAAACGGGAAAGAGCATCCTTCTCCTAGGAAGACCTGGTGTGGGTAAGACTACTATCCTAAGGGAGGTAGCTAGAGTCTTAAATGACGAGATGAAGAAGAGGGTAATAATAGTTGACACATCTAACGAGATAGGAGGCGATGGAGACATTCCACACCCAGCTATCGGCAGAGCTAGGAGGATGCAGGTTCCCACTCCTGAGCTTCAACATAAGGTTATGATAGAAGCTGTAGAGAACCACATGCCTGAGGTCATCATAATTGATGAGATGGGGACGCAAGAGGAGGCTTACGCTGCTAGAACTATCGCAGAGAGAGGCGTACAGCTGATAGCCACAGCTCACGGTAACACCTTGGAGAACCTTATCATGAACCCCACGTTATCCGACTTAATAGGTGGGATTCAGGCAGTGATCCTGAGCGATGAGGAAGCTAGGAGAAGAGGCACCCAGAAGACCGTTTTAGAGAGGAAGAATCCGCCCACCTTTGATATCCTTATAGAGATAAGGGAGAGGGACCTGCTAGCTATCCACATGGACGTAGCTATAACAGTTGATAGGATGCTAAGAGGTATAGCACCTAGGCCTCAACTTAGGAAGAGGTACCCAGATGGCAAGTGGGAGGTAATAGACTGGGGAGATTGGGCACCGGGTTGGGAAGAGAGGCTAAAACGTCCCGTAGGAGAGTGGACACCTAGGCGAACAGAGCCAATGCTTAGTCCTGGAGGAACGAAAGCGAGCAAGGTTTTCCTTGAATTAGGAGAAAGCGGGATAGATAACATAGGTGAGTATGAGGACTCAATGTTAAGCGTTGATCAGAGGGACTCCAAGCGGATAAGGATATATCCCTTCGCTATTAGCACTAGCAAACTACAGAAAGCTGCTCAGAGCCTGAACGCGGATATTAAAGTGGTCAAGTTCGCCTCTCAGGCGGATTTAATACTCACCTTGAAGTCAAAGTCTTATGAGTTAGAAAAGAAGATCTCCAAGTCATCTCTGAAGATACCGATATATACGATCAGGAGCAATACCACTGCTCAGATGATAAAGTTTCTGAGGAACATCCTAACCCATCAGAGGGGCGAGGAGGATGAGGTAAACCAAGCATCCAAGGAAGCTGAGGAAGCGGTGTACACAATCCTAGAAGGAGAGGAACTCCTCGTTGAGCTCCCACCTAGACCGAGACACATCAGACAGATACAGCACGAGATAATAAGGAAATACTCTCTAGTATCTAAGAGCTATGGTGAGGAACCAAACAGGAGGGTCATCGTTTTCCTAAACGAAGAGGTGAGAAAGAGCTTTGAAGAGGACAAACTGAGGGGAGATAAACAAGGGGAGAACGAGAAGGGGCTAGAAAATCCCCCATCAGAAGAGACACCTCAGGATAAGGAAAGAGGTGAATAAACTTGGCATTCATCCCTAGCTATTTACACCTGAGATACCTGCCACTTAAACCAGGTAACTATTGGGAGCTTAGATCAGAACATCCAGAGGAACTGGTAATAAAAGTAGAGGTTATGGACCGACAGAACCTACCATCTGGGATAATGTATCGCCTTAAATACTCAATAGAGAATGAGGTAATAATGGTAGAGAACCTCATCGTTGACCACAGAGGCATCTGGATACACAGCAGGCTAATAGAGGGTACAATGCTCATGTACGACCCTATATTTCTATTGCTGCCCTCTAACTTCAAGGAGTTAAAGTGGTGGAACTGGCAAGGCACCATAGGGACAGTTGAAGCCAAGTCAACGATAATATATGAGGGCAACACAGTGGTTGATCTAGAAGAGGAAGCGATACCATGTATAAAGTTAAAGTTCACTGAGGAGAACAAGTACGGCACCTCAACCTACATAAGGTACTATGGGGAACACCTAGGATTAGTTAAAGAGATAGCAGACAGCGTTCACTACTCATATGAAGCGATAGTGGAATCAGCAGAGGTTGACTATGACGATTACTCGTATATAGAGGAGGTAAAAAGGCTCATAGAACAGTTTGAGGAGGAGGAAGAGGAGAAGCCAGAATCAGAGGAGCTCCCTGAAGATTTAGGGCTAGAGGAAGAGGATCTAGAAGGAGAATCTCAGGAATACGATGAGACAGAATTAGTTGAGGATGAGGAGTTTATAGAAGAGCTTCAAGGAGAAGAGTTGGAGGAGCTAGATGAGCTAGAGGAGCTAGATGACTTAGAGGAACTAGAGGGCTTAGACGATCTTGACGAGCTACCAGATACCCTCATCCTCGATGACGAGGAGAACGAAGATGAAAGAGGTTAACGGTAAGCCACAGGGTGATCTGAAGGGAATAGATAGCTCGGGAGATGCTAATTTTTGGAACGATAGAGAAGCAATTCTACTACTACTATACCGAAATCTCCTCCTGATAAGCTCCATAACCCTACTCTTCCTAATAGTGAAAATACTCTCAATAGTTAAGAACACGATATTAATCATAGCCATCTCCCTCTTCTTAACATACCTACTGCTACCAGCCGTTAACTACATTGAACGAAAGCTGAAAATCCATAGGCTATATGCTGTAGCCCTCATCTACCTTAGCATATTTTTCATAGCTATAGGCTTAGGGTTATCAATCATCCCCGTTCTAAGCAACCAGCTTAACAGTTTCCTAAAGGACTTTCCCAACCTCTTCACTACCAGCTTAAAGAACCTTTCCTATTCTTTAGATTTCATCATAAAGCGGGTTAACATGGCATCCCCTGCCCTTGACCTTAAACTAGAGGTTCTCATGAAAGAACTTTACTCCTCGGCTATTGATATAGCTAAGATGCTACCTGCTCACACCTTTTCCTTCTTTTTAAACACATTCGTAGGAATCACTGAGATGCTGATTGTCCTCGTCATCACCTTTTATCTACTCAAGGATTATAGTAAGATAGTGGATACTTTAAGGGGGCTTCTCGCACCTTTTAACCTAGTACCCTTTTTCAGGGAATTTGAGGATACTTTAAGTGGCTTCATCAGAGGGCAGGTGATAGCTGCCCTATACGTCTTCAGCTTAGTAACTTTTACCTTAACTATAATGAGGGTTAAGTACTCCTTAATTATAGGCGTTCTATCTGGAATCTTTGAGCTCATCCCATTTCTAGGAGCCTTTATCGGTTTTGCTTTGAGCGCGCTGGTTAGCTTCTCAAGAGGTTTGTGGGTTGGTTTACTGGTTACCTTAACGCTAGCAATAGGGTACCAAGTCTTAGCCAAGGTAATATATCCTAACGTAGTTGGAAAGATCTTAAAGGTTTCTCCGGTAATTATACTATTAGGGATAGTTCTAGGAGCAGAGCTAGGTGGAGTAGTTGGTATGTTTCTAGCTGTGCCGATCATAGTCCTAGTAAAGCGCTGGATAATGCTTTGGCTAAGCACGGAAAGCTCAGCTGAGCCTACCTCGTAGGAGGATAGAGATGAAAGACGTAGTGAGCACACAAGGAAATAGATTAGGGAGCAAATCACTGGGTAGCTCCCTCATAAAATGTCTGCTAATTGCGCTAATCATAGCTTTAATAATATCTCCTCAAACCTATGCTATGAGGATTATCTCACTATCACCCAGCGTTACAGAGATACTCTTTGAGATAGGTGCGGGAGATGAGGTGGTAGGTGTTACAGCTAGCTGTGATTGGCCTCCAGAGGCTAAGAAGAAGAAAGTAGTAGCAGGTGTAGCGCCTAACTTTCAGGCAATACTATCCCTTAACCCAGATATAGTTATCTTTGAGAAGAAGCTAATGGGAAAGTATATACCTACATTTGAGAAGCTAGGAATAAACTATTTAGCGGTGGAGACTGATGACTGGAAGATGCTCTTTAAGAACATCCTGCTAATAGGAAAGGTAACAGGTCACTACCAAGAAGCAGAGGAGCTGGTAACTCAGCTTCTCAACACCTATGAGGATGTGAGCGCTCTCTTGGAGGAATGCCCCTCTCAACCTAAGGTCCTAGTAATAATGTGGGCTAACCCCATATACACGATAGGAACCGATACCATGGCTTATACCTTCTGGAGAGACTTAAAGACAAAACCATTAGCGCTACCTGGAGACTATGGAAGCGTTAACATAGAGTGGATAATATCATCTGACCCAGATTATATAATAGCACTAGGTGATAACGTAATGGAAGATCTCAGTAAAAACCCGTTTATTACATCACTTAGAGCTTGGAGAGAAGGAAGAGTTATAAACATAGACCCCTCACTTGTCTTAAGAGGCACTCCTAGAATGGTCATGGCTTTCAAATACTTGGCTAAACAGCTACATCCAAAGTGCTTCTCAGCTTATTCTTTTTACAGAGATGAGAGGTTGTTCTTCAGCTTATCCTCAACCGCTCCCTCAGATCTAGAACCTTTGAACCTATTATTTCCCTTCACACATTCTAATTCAAGAGATCCGATATGGGGAGATTGAGGAGAAGGCTTAGAACTATAGGTTTGATCTCCGGGGGATTAGACAGCTATTTAGCTGCTAGGATAATGAGAGATTCAGGCGTGGACGTGATCCTCGCCCACGCCTGGGTAAGGGGGTTATACCCACCTATCACAAGGGATCACCCGGTAGCTAAAATAGCTCAAGCTCTAGAGTTAGAGTTAATCGTTATGGACGTCTCCTAGGGTTACATTGATATCTTAGAGAAGCCCAAGTACGGCTTTGGACAAGCTATCAACCCCTGTATAGACTGTAAAGCATACTTCCTAAGGGAAGCTAAGAAGTTGATGTACGAGGTTCAAGCAGATCTCGTCTTTACCGGCGAGGTACTAGGTCAACGCCCCAAATCTCAGAGAAATAGGAAGGTCCTTGAGCTAATAGAGCTAGAGTCAGGCCTTAAAGATAGGCTCCTGAGACCGCTCTCAGCTAAACTACTTCCCCCCACCCTTTACGAGAGGATAGGCCTATTGGACAGAAGTAAGTTCCTAGCTATAAAGGGTAGATCACGAAAAGTTCAACTGCTTTTAGCCTCTAATTACCGTTTTAGAGATTACTCGCCACCTGCTGGAGGATGTATCCTAACCTCAAAGGAGTTCGGTGCTAAGTTCAAAGAGATGAGGAAAGTAAAAGGTGAATCCCTGGATCAAGTGGATTGGTTCATCTTGAGAAATGGGAAGATGCTTAAGTTAGATGATATACTAGTTATCGTCCCACGAGATAGATCTGAGAGCTCAAACCTGGAGAGCACCTATCTCAGGTGGGGCTTTAAGGTCTATCTTCAAGAGAGATTTCTAGGGATCATCTTAACTAAGGATCTCCCAAGCCACGAGATGATCAGTAAAGCGGTATCCCTCTTGATCTCCTTCAGGGATAATTTTAAAGAGGTGAGGGAGCAGGAAGCCCTCCAGAATCTAGAGATCACCCTGAGATCGCCAAGGGGAAATATTATAGATTTTAGGCTGAAAGCTGAACCTATATCTAGAGAGGAAGCACATTCACTAGTTATTAACTAGGTCTCCTTAGGTACGTAGAAGTACCTCACCAGCTGAACGTAGGTTCTCCGACCTGACGCGAACCTATCACTAGTTGATACGTTCTCCGGTGAGAAGAGAAGATCGTCGCTAGGTGAGGCACTGTTCAATATATTAGCCAGCTCCAGCTCCGACAGAGAGATAGGACTAGTTGATATATTTATCGGACTATTAGTAATAGTTCCCCACCACCAGAAGACGTTCACCGTTGCCCTGACTAAATAGCTCTGGTCAGTCTCAGAGATCTTCTCCAATTTAAAAGCTAAAAGATAAGTGGTAGCTTGGTTCTTATCTGAGAGTGAGCCTGATACTGTCTTAAAGGAGGAATAATTCCTCATATCATTAGCGTTAACGCTAACGAGAAGCGCTCCTTTTACCTCTCTCTTAGTCTCAAGCTCAGCTATCAAATCTGCTAAGCTCACAGCCTCATCATCGCTCACATTACCTGAGAAAGCGTGAGCAAATTTCTCCAGCGTAGTCTGAGCAATAACCATTGCGGTTAACCTATTCGTATTATGAACGTTACTGTTAAGTAACCTGGTGTACATACCGATAACGAAGATTATAACTAAACTCAGTATAGCAACAGCTAAAGCCACTTCTACTATACTAAACCCCTTAATACTCCCTCTTATCCTCAAAGTTTTAAAACCTCTCCCCTTCATCTGTAAATATCACCCCCCATAATCCTATTATAATTTCCCCTAATAAAGGGTAGGACCTCTAAACCTGGAATTCATCCCTAGGAGAAATTATGATGTAAGTGAAATAGGGGGAATTACACATGGTAATCGCTTCACATCCAGAAGAGAACACAAAATTTTGGAAAAAGCTCATAATTACTATCCTCTCCATATTCTTCTTCCACATTTTCGTCCCAATTAGCTTAAGTTATGCTTTAAGCATTTTAGATATTGAGACACCTAGCGACTACCTGCAGTTTCCCACATCTCAGTGGATAATAGATAACAGATTAGTTGACCTATATCAGGGAGAGAGCTATGTCCTCATGGTCTTTGATAGGAAAGTGCTCAAGCTAGAAGGCGATCTCAAGGTTACGTTAAATAGGATTATTCCCAGCTCTCCCAAGGAGAGAGTGCTCAGATCTCAGCTCAGAGGTGATAACCTATACCTACTCCTATCCTCAGGAAAGCTTCTCGTTTATTCCCTTAAAGAAGACAAGTTTAAGGAGTTATTAATCCATCCAGGAGCCCATAGCTTCAACTTAAAGGATAAATGGTTAGTGATAAGAGAGAAGAGAGCTGTAAACCTATATAAGTTAGCCCCTAATCCAACCCTTCTCTGGAGAGGAGATATAGGTAGATCTCTCTTCGGAACACCTGGAGTTGATACCTCAGGAACGGTTTACGTTAAGGATAGGTATAGCAACATTTTCGCTTTCAGAGATCCTCAGAGGATAGCTAAGTTCAAGCTTGGGAGACCTACTAGCGATCCGCTACCCTATAAGGGAGATGTTCTCGTCTGTACACCTAAAGGCCTGTTCAGGCTAGGGGTTAGTCCCCAATCTGATATGCCTTTCGTGAAATCCTTCTGGGAAGCTCCAGTAAACCTTCAAGGGAACCTCAAGGTTAAGGTAGCTGAGGATAGGATATGGTGCTCAGGAGATAACTCCGCAGCAGCTTGGGATCTCCAAGGTAGAGTTTTAGCTAGGATAAAACCTCACTACTATAGACCTACGATAAGTTTGTTCCCCGCATACCTCTTGAGAGATGAGATACTCAGGAGGTGGAGCCGATATAGAACTAAGAGGTGGTTCTACCACCTCAGGGTCAGCTATCCAAGTATAATAAAGGTTTCAAGTAAACATGACTTAGTTATCAAAGGCAGTGGAGGAACACACGTTCAACTTGACGTCTGGAAGATGTATTTAACGTTTAGGAGAACTACGGATAATAGGACCGTATTTGAGATAAAGGAAGGAGATGGGTTCCTCTTTATCAGGGACCTTCAGGAGGGAGGGTTGATGAGAACCAGATCCGATCTATTCTACACCTACACGGAAACCACATATTACGGCAATCTAGCTTACAGCATCCTATCCAGCCTCTTAACTAATGATCTCTACAATGAAGAAAGAAAGTTCTGGAAAAGCGTGTCCTACTCCAAGGATAACTTGAGAGCGTTTCAATTAAATGGGACGCTTTACATAGCGATAATAGACTTTGGAAGCACGAGGATCTTTAGGATAAGTCCAAGGTCGTTCTGAAGATCTTTATAACTGCTTTCAGAGGGGGATAGATATGAAGGTAGGGGTTATAACCTTAGGTTGCCCTAAAAACATCGTGGACAGTGAGATATTAATCTCCTTTTTCTTAAGAGAGGGATATGAGGTGATCAGGGAACTTCACGAGCTACCGTATGTTGACGTTATTATCATAAACTCATGCGGTTTCCTCAAGAGCGCTATAGAGGAACTCTTGGAGACCGCGGAAACAGTAGCCGAACTAGCACCGGGAAAACCCGTTCTAGTAATAGGTTGCGCTGTAAGTCGTTTAAGGGATGACCTTGAGGGCTTAGAGAGAGCCTTAAAGGATATAGGGGTAAATCTGAAAGGGTTGATATCCACTGGTCATATATTTCAACTACCCTCTATCCTAAATAGGCTCCTAGGAGAATCCCAGATTGCCAAGTTAAGCGATAAACTCCAGGAGGATTACAGCTGGGTTAGGAGAGCTGTAACATCCTCTCCTCACTGGGCATATCTCAAGATAGCGGAAGGATGTTCCCATAAGTGTAGTTTCTGCACTATCCCTAACATAAGGGGTAAGTACACCAGCAGATCCCTAGAGGATATCTTAGATGAGGCGAGAGAGCTAGCTGATTCTGGTATAAAGGAGCTTATCTTAATATCTCAGGATAGCTCCTTCTGGGGAACTGACCTCTACGGAAGACCTATGATACACAAGCTTCTAGAGGAACTAGAAGAACTACCGTTTAAGTGGATAAGGGTTATGTATCTCTATCCAACCCAGGTTTATGAAGACCTCCTGGGTATCATGCTAAACAGCGATAAGGTACTCCCCTACTTTGATCTACCAATTCAACACATAGATCCTAAGGTCCTTAAGTTGATGGCTAGAAACCCTAATCCTGAAGTGTATCACAAACTAGTAGAGAAGATAAGGGAAAATCCTAAAAGCGTCATAAGAGCTACTTTCATAGTAGGGCATCCTGGAGAAGATGATGAAGCCTTCAAGAGACTAATAGAGTTCCTGAGATGGGGGAAGTTCGAGAGGATAGGTCTTTTTAAGTATAGTCCAGAGCCGGAAACCCCATCTGCTTCTTTACCCCAGGTACCAGAGGAAGTAAAAGAGGAGAGGATGATAGAGGCCCTCAACACCGCAGAGGAACTCCTGAGCACCTGGATGAACCGGAGATTAAACGAGACCCATCAAGCTATAATAGAGGATTACACCTACGGAGGTGGAGGAATTAAGTTCACGGGGCGAGTATGGTTTGATGCACCAGATGTTGACGGTCAGGTAGTAATATCAGCTAAAGTCCCTATATCTAAAGTTTTAGGAAAGATACTAGATGTGAAGCTAGTAAAAGCTATCCCAGAAGAGGCCACCTTTGAAGCAGAACTTGAGCTTTGAGGTGCTAGGTCAAGATGCAATCAATATCACTAAAAGATCTTAAGAGGATAAGAATATTAAGGAAGATCCTCGGCCCATTTTGGCTATCTAACCTAAACCTCTTCCTAGCGTTCGTTATGCTCCTATCAGTTAGCTTCGCCTCACAGGTAATTGGAGATTCCATCATCAGTAAGTTACAAAAGCTAAAAGCTGGTACATTAAAGCTGTTCAGAGAGATAGCACTTATCAGGGATATGGACATGGTGTTGATAACTAGATCAGAGCTAGAGAAACTTAGATCTTACTTAAAAGGGGAGGTCTGCGTTCACCCTATAATTGTAAAGAGACTAGGAGATGAGAATTTCGTAGTAGCTGGGATACCTCAACTGCTAGTACTCATATCCCCTAGCGGTGCAAAAGCGCTCCTGGAAAAAGTGGGAGTCCCTGAGGGGATAAGGGATCAGGTCAAAGGAGATGTTATCCTCCTAGGCAATAAATTCCCGTTAAGATCACTAGGGAAACACAAGGGCTCAGTTATCAGACTACCACTTACGGAGACACCTCTGGATAACATAGCTCTAAAGGTAGTGCCAGATACCTACCTCAACGCTCAAGAGGTTTACACCTATGCCTTAGTAATACCTTCCTCTGATAAGATCTTTAGGAGGATGAGAGCTAACCTCCAACTCATGAACCTAAAGCTGATAGATCTCAATCAGGTAAGGGATGCCCTTGAGAGAGCGAACAGGACTTGGGCTAGCACATTATCCCTCCTGAGCTTAAACTTAAACCTGCTTCTCTTGGTGATAGCGGTTCTCCTCTCCCAGCTATTGGCCTCAGCTAGGACAGATGAGCTTAAGTACCTTTCCATTATGGGAGGAGAAGCTTTAGGGATATTTAATATCGGGATAGATATCTTCAGGGTATTCATAGCTTCCGTATCTCTATCAATACCAATCTCCTATATAGCACTCTCCTATATAAGCCACTCGCTTAACTTCCCTAACCTAGAGATACCAAGCAAGTGGATAATTTACGTCTTAGGAACTTGGCTCGCTCTCACTGGGATATCAATTCTAGTCACGGTAAGGGGAATTAGGGAGTAATAGGAATTAAGTACTGCCTACTAGAAACCTGATATAGCGAGGAAGCGTTCAGGATAAGGTTTAACCGTTAATGAGGTGAGTTAAGTGGCTAGTCATGAAGAGACGATAAAGAGAGTGGATCAGCTCATATCCCAAGGAGAACCGCTAGCAGCCTTAGCTCTGCTGAAAAACGAGCTCCAGAAGGAGAGAAATCCTAGGCTGATCTTTAAGTTAGCTCTGCTCCAGATAAAAATGGGGCTCTACTCTGATGCCTACTCCTTACTTAAGGAGCTAACAAAAGAAGAGCCCTGGAACCTAGACGCTCTCTATAACCTAGGTTTAGCTTCAACGAAATTAGGAAAGTTAGAGGAAGCGATCGCTTACTATAGGACATACCTGAGGAGACGAGAGGATCCTGAAGGGTACAACAACCTGGGGATAGCTTTAGATAGGCTTGGAAGGTTAGATGAAGCCTTAGAAGCTTACACAAAAGCTATAGAGCTAGATAAAAAGTTTCCTCAGCCGTTAATCAACCGTGGGAATCTGCTAGCTCACCTAGGAAGATATGATGAGGCTTTAAGGGATCTAAGAGAAGCCCTGAAGCTAACCCCCGATAATTTCTTAGTGAACTACTCAATAGGGATAGTCCACTTTCTAAAGAAGGAATACGATTTAGCTACCTACTACTTGAGAGAAGCTATAAACTTAAACCCGTACTACAGTGATGCCTACTACACGCTGGGAGATATTAATTACATCCTTGGTAACTACAGAGAAGCATTGGGGTACTATCAAAGAGCTTTAGAGTTCAATGAGGGAGACTCTCTAGCCCTGAGGAAAGCGCTAGAGGTCAGCTACAAAGGTCAGCTCTGGGAGGATATAATAACAATAACTGATAGGCTTCTAAAAGGCGAGACAACAGAGGGACTTAAAACCACTCACAAGCTGACACCCTATCTAGAGT
>JALUEN010000101.1 GCA_027052755.1 bacterium
GAGAGCCTCGGATGATCCATCAGAGCGCCAGGAAGCCGATCAGCTCCTGAGAAAAGCTTACAAGGATATCTGGGAGCTGAAGCTATCTGAGTGGCACGCTAGGTTCAGGTTCGCCGGATATATTACTGGCTATGAACAAGATAGCGCTCCTTCACCTAAAGCGTATCTGAACCTCCTCACTAGATTGAAGAACGTTAACTACACAGCTTTATTAAATGGTTTAAGAGATCTAAGGAGTAAATTATCTGATGTTTTCCATAAGGTTTTAAGGGACGTTTATGAGCTATCTGAGGTTCCTGCACCGAAACACGAGTTTACCTACCTCTCTCTAGTTAAAGAGGATATCGGTTTCTCTGGAGATCTTCACCTATTAACTAAAGCGATCTTAGGGGAGAGAGGGATACCTAAGCCTTTGACTATAGATCTGGAGGATAGGGAGTTTAAAAATCCTCGTGCAGCTTGTTTCCCTATAAAACCTGGTGAGGATGTTAGGATCTCAATAAGGTTAACTGGTGGATTAGATGACCTTATAGCTTATTTTCACGAGCTAGGTCATGCCCTTCACTATAGCTACTTTGATCCCTCTAAACCGTGGATAGATAGTCGGTCCCTTAATGGTTCGCTGACAGAATCCTTCGCCTTTCTGATAGAGTACTTGTTCCTAGATCCAAGAACTATCCGCTCACTAGTTGAAGAGGGGGTTCTTAGGGTGAGTGAGAGTGCTTTACTTAAAGCTTGGGGATATCAACTGTTCCTAATAATTAGGTACATCTCAAAGCTTGAGTTTGAGCTGAGTTGGTACTTAAGTAACTCTGACCAACCTCCTGATAGGTTTTACTCTGATCTCTTAACTAGGTACACAGGGGTGATTTACTACCCTGAGGAAGCGATCTACGATATTGATCCGGGAGTTTACAGTGCTGATTACCTGAGAGCTTGGCTTGGAGAGAGGATATTACGTAATAAATATTTGCCTGAAAATGAAAAAGGAGGCGAGAAACTCTTAGAGGTATTGATCCCTCACTGGAAGAGAGGGAAGTTATTAGATATCTCTGATCTCTTAGGATCTGAGGAGGTTTTGATAGAGGAGGGTACCCGTCTGATCTATGATAACTTCTATAAGATGTTCTTGGATAGCTTAAGTTAAGAGCTTAAGTTAGTGGAGGGTCTCTAGTGAGAGTTGTTTTAAGAAGGTTTTGGATACCTCTACTGTTGTTAGCTTTCCTATTTCTAATTAGCGAGGCTATCGCTTTCACTAAATTAGAGGAGGTTAGGGGAGCTTATCTCTTGCTCTCTCCAGAGGATTTAACCCATCAGGAGAGATTAGGGAGGTATCTTGATAGCGAGTGCTTGAGGGGCCTTAGCTTAAGGCTTCACTGGAGAGATTTAGAGCCTGAGAGAGGAGCCTATCGATGGAGTGAATTGGACAGAGCTCTTGCTCTAATTGAAGAGAAGGGAAAGAAGACAACCATTAGAGTTTTAGGTGGTTTTTGGTCGCCTAAGTGGATTTATCAGGAGGGCGTAGCTTATCTTGAGGTGGATATCTCTAAGAGAAAGAGATGGATATCAGAGGATTTTAAAAAGAGGTATGGCGATACCTTGAGGCTTCCTAAGGTCTGGGAGGGAAAGTATTTAGAGCTCTGGTTAGAGTTTTTAAAAGCTTTTGGAAAGAGGTACTCAGATCACCGGGGGATAGCCTTAGTACATCTAACTGGTCCCACTTTTTTCTCAGCTGAGCCTACCTTAGCTTTAACAGAGGAGGACGTAGAATTTTTGATGAGCAATGGTTTTAAGTATGAAGATCTAAGGAGATCCTGGGGTGAGGTTTTCACTATTTACGGTAGGTTATTTCCTAGGAAGTACTTAAGCTTTAACGTTAACTACGTTCTCCCTGGGAGGTTGGAGCTCTCTGAGGATCTGGTTAACCTAGCAAGGGATAGGTTAGGGGATAGGTTAGTACTGGGATATAACGGGCTTAGCCCCCGGCACCTCTTTAACCGGGGAAATGATCCTATCCTTCTGATGTTGAGATCTAGGGGAGGGTTATTGGGTTTTCAGACTGTGGCTCCCCTATCTCCTCTGTTTAGGGCTAGGAGAATCCCAGAGAGGAAAGCTAGGAGGTTTGCGAGAGAGCTAATTAGGTTCATAAGAGGGGAGGGGGCTCTGTATTTGGAGATCTATCCTCAGGACCTGAACCTATTCGGTTGTTAAAGTATCCTGCTGAACTTCTTTTAAACCGTGGGAAGTTCTCTAGAGGGGAGTAGCTTCTTAAAAGGTTTGAATTTTCACTAATTTTTTACATTGTTCCTAAGACTTTAAGCTCTCTATGGGCTTTTGTATAAGTTAAAATCTATTTAGGGGAGTGAGCTTTATGAGAGTTAGAGCTTCAGGTGGGAAACCAGCTATCATTATGTACATGTCTGGTGATAATAACCTGAAGCCTTACATAAGGCGAGAAGCGAGGAAGGCAGTTAGTGAAGCTCAGTTTTACAGCGATGTTAACTTAGCTATAGAGGTTGATGCTGGTAATACGGAGAGGATAATCCTCAGAGATGGTGTTCTAAGGCGAGCAACTCAGCCTGAAGCTGATATGATAGATCCTGAACACTTGAGGGACTTCCTCCTGTGGGCGACCAACTCAGTACCTTCTAAGGAATACGTTCTTATCCTCTCCTCTCACAGCTCTTACTCTGGGAATATAATAAAGGATAAGGTCTCCCCAAGTTTGAGAGAGACTATCTTAAGGTTTCTAGGGCTAACTAAGAGCTTCATGCCATATAAGAAGTTCCTTAAGATCCTAAAGGATGTTCAACTTAACTTAAGGAGTAAGGGAAAGCAGATATCCGTTCTATTTGTTGATGCTTGCTCTATGGGAACCGCTGAGTTTATATACGAGCTCAGCGGAATAGTTCCATTTATAGTAGCTTCTCCACTTACGATAGGCGCTACCGGTATATCTATCTCAAGGCTGATACAATCAATTAACTGGAGTGGAGCTTCACCTTCTGATATGGTCTCCTCTCAGGCAGGATATCCAGCTGTGGAGGCTCTCACTGCTGTTAACACTAAGCTGTTTAAGTACGCTATGGATGAGCTAGCATCATTGCTGGATTTTATTGAGCGGAAATATCCTGACGCAAAGAAGAGGATGAGGGAGATTGGGGAACGCTTAAGGAAGCTCATGAACCAGGAAGATCCTAGAGGGGTTCCTATCGGTGGTGTTGACCTCTATGAATTATTGAGAGAGCTTGGTGAGGCTTTCCCAGAAGAGGAAGCGAGGCTCTTGAGGATTAAGAAGACCTTAGATCAGGCTATATTGAACTATTTGAATCCTAAGTATAAAGTCCTCTTAGCCCCAAGGGTTAGAGGATCCGATCTTGACCGAAGACTGAAACTGAGAGAGCGATTCGGTTGGTAAATTTATACTTAACACAATTTAATATCTCTCTTGGCTAATTCCTTTAGAGAAAACTCGTTAACTCTTATCCGCAGTTTTGGGCTACTTCCATTAATGAGAGTTTCAACCACCTATTTATGCAGACTCTCACTTTTCACTCTTGTTTAAAGCTTCATAGGCGAAGATACCTAGTTTCACTCCTAGTGCTGCTAATAGACCAGCTCCTATAACTGGGCTGTGGGTTACTGCCGCTGCTGTAACTAAGCCTCCAAGCGCTATTGATGCTAAACTGTCCGCTATCTTCAACTTCTCATTTTCCTCTACAGCGTGTTTTAACTCCCTAGCTCCTAAGGCTACCTCTATTACCCCGTGGACCGCTCCTAATGCAGAGATCACTGGGCTTAGTGCGGAGAGGGCGGCTTTAGCACTGGATGATCCAATTAAGCTAGCTAGACCTTTTAAGCCCATTAGAGTCCCGCTACCACCCATTGCTAAGTTTCTAACGGCGTGGAGCTTCTCCCATACTGATTTAGCTCTCTTGAACTCATTGACTCCTACTCCTACTAGATATGGGCCAGCAGCTATGTTTACCCCCTCTATTAACTCTGAGCTTACTTTACTCAACTTTTCTAAGTGAGCGGATTTAGATGCTTCCGCTAATACGTAGGCGGTTTCTGCCAGCATCTTCTTAGCTTTCAGTATCTTAGATTCCTTCTCACCCTTGTGGACAATATCTACAGAGTCTGATAGTAAGGTTAGGTCCCAGGCTGTTTCCTTAGGTTTCAGGTTCTTTAAACCTTTTAAGTGATCTAGGGATTCTGAGACCTTTTGAGATGAGGGCAGATTAGCTCTCTGGATCTTCCCTTTGAACACCTTTCCCATGTCTCCCCTTATCCTCATAGTAGCCTTCTCCTTTCACAAGCTAATTTTTCCCTCAAATTAATTTTAACTCTTTTTAAG
>JALUEN010000102.1 GCA_027052755.1 bacterium
AGTTACCGGAAGGGTTGAGAGAGGTACCATCAAGCCTGGTCAGGAAGTAGAGATCGTTGGGTTCCGTGAGGACCCAATTAAGACCGTGGTTACCAGTGTAGAGATGTTCAGGAAGGTCCTGGATGAAGCTCTACCTGGAGACAACGTGGGTCTCCTCCTGAGGGGAGTAGGTAAGGACGAGGTAGAGAGAGGTATGGTAGTCGCTGCACCTGGTTCAATCAAGCCTTACAGGAGGTTCAAGGCAGAGGTCTACGTGCTCTCCAAGGAGGAGGGAGGTAGGCACACCCCATTCACAACCGGTTACAGGCCTCAGTTCTACTTCAGGACAGCGGACGTTACCGGAACCATCAAGCTACCTGAGGGCGTAGAGATGGTAATGCCTGGAGACAACGCTAACATAGAGGTAGAGCTGATCTACCCGATAGCCATTGAGAAAGGTCTCAGGTTTGCTATCCGAGAGGGTGGTAGAACCGTAGGAGCAGGTGTAGTTACTGACATCATTGAGTAACTAGCTTAGAGGTAGTTAGAGGATACTCAGGGGAGGAGGGACTCCCTCCTCCCCTTTCCTCTTTCATTAGAGCCCAGCGCGACACCTCTCTCTAGAGAGGGAAGGGTTTATTTCCGAAGAATTAAGGAGAGAAAACCTGTAAAAGAGGGTGATATCAGCTATGAAAACCACCTGGGACCTACCTCTAGGAGTGGAAGAGATCAAGAGGATCCTTCCTCATAGGTACCCATTTCTCCTAGTTGATAAGATAACAGAGCTGGAGCCCATGAAGAGAGCAGTTGGGTATAAAATGGTTACCTATAACGAACCTTACTTTCAGGGTCATTTCCCGGAGAAACCGATAATGCCCGGCGTTCTCCTAATTGAAGCTATCGCTCAGGTAGGAGGCATAATGACTCTCTCAGGCTATGAGAAACCAGAGGAGTTAATCCCTGTCCTCGCTGGATTAGAGAAAGCTAAGTTCAAGAAACCAGTTACCCCTGGTTCAGTCCTCAGGATAGAGACAACCCTAGTGTGGCAGAGAATGAAGGCAGGAAAAGTACATGGGGAAGCCTTCGTAGATGATGAGCTAGTAGCTGAGGTTGACATCCTATTCGCGCTAACCTCAAAGTAAATCAGGCTCAGCACGATTCACAAGGGGGGCTAAAAGTGGCTGGAGAGGTTAGGGTTGGTGTGATAGGAGTAGGTTACATGGGTTCCCTGCATATAAAAGCTTTTAAACGCTCATCCCTAAGCAAGCTAGTAGCTATATACGATATAGATCCTAACAGATCTGAGGAGATCAGCAAGCAGTACGGAGTAGAGTCAGCTAGCTCTCTAGAGGAGCTTCTAGATAAAGTAGATGCTGTCTCTATCGCTACGCCAACTGAGGTCCACTTCAAGATAGCTAGAGTAGTTATAGAGCGGGGTAAACATTTGCTTCTAGAGAAGCCGATCACCGATGATATAGCCTCAGCTGAGGAACTGATCAAAGAGTCCAGGAAGAGAGGTATAGTCTTCCAGATAGGTCATATAGAGAGGTATAACCCAGCTGTTCAGGAGCTACTCAAATTAGTTAAGCGTCCTTACAGGGTTGAGTCAGAGAGGTACGGGTTCCCCATAAACAGGAACCTAGATGCTGGTGTGGTGCTTGACCTGATGATACACGATATAGATATCCTCCTAAGCATGTTAAGGTTATCAGAGAATGACGTGGAGGAGATCAAGGATATATCAGGCTACAGATGGGTGATTTACTCAGGATCAGATGATCTCGCTGAGGCGATGTTCAGGGTAAGCGATACAGTTGCCCATTTGAAGGTCAGCAGAGTTCACCCTTATAAACACAGGGTGATGAGAGTCTGGGAGTTGGAAGGAGATAAGGTTAAACTGTATGATTTAAACTTCATAGATCAATCCCTGAAGATATACACTTATAGCTCAGATCCTGAGACTTTCTCGTTAGAGGGTGCTAAGGTTACCGAAGTACCTATCCAAAAAGGCGACTTAATATCCCTAGAGGTTGAGAGCTTTCTCAAGTCTATCATAGAGAGAAAGGATCCGATGGTTAAAGCAGAAGATGGCCTGAGAGCTCTTAAAGCCACTACTCGCATCAGAGATAGCTTAAAGACTATTAAGTTAAACTGAGATAGCTTAAAGTTTTCTCCTTAAAAAAAGAAGGGGAAAGGGGCTTACCCTTTCCCCCTTAAAAATCTCTCTCGTAATCTCTCTTAGAGATCTCTTTAAGCTTTGACCTTTAGGTGCTTCTCTGCGAACTCCTTTAGTATATCTCTCAGGTCAGGCTTGGTAATCTCCTCAAGCTCATAGGTAACGTAAACAGTTGGCTTAGAGATCTCCATTACCTGTCTCAGGTCAAATGGGGTACCCAGTATAACTACGTCAGCAGGTGTCCTCTCTATTGTCTCCTTAAGCTCCTTTATCTGCTCCTCAGAGTATCCCATAGCGGGTAGTACCTCTCTAGTCTGCTTGTACTTCTCGTAAGTCTCCTTAATTGAGCCTACGGCGTAAGGATACGGTGAGACTATCTCAGCAGCGCCGTACTTCTTAGCCGCTACGTAACCAGCACCGTAGGACATCTCACCATGTGTGAGTGTTGGTCCATCCTCTACAACTAGAACCTTCTTACCCTTAATGAGATCCGGGTTATCAACTTTTATTGGGGAGTTAGCCTTGATTATGATAGCGTTAGGGTTAGCCTTCTTTATATTCTCCTCAACTATCTTCACGTTCTCTGGATCAGCGGTATCAACCTTGTTAATTATAGCCACGTGGCACCCTCTCAGGTTAACTTCTCCAGGGTGATAGGTCAGCTCGTGCCCAGGCCTGTGAGGATCAAGAACTGTTATCCACAGGTCAGGTTTGTAGAACGGGAAGTCATTGTTACCTCCATCCCAGAGTATCACGTCAGCTTCTTTCTCCGCTTCCCTTAGGATCAGCTCGTAGTCCACACCAGCGTAAACCACGTGCCCCATCTTAATGTGGGGTAGGAATTCCTCACCCTCCTCTATAGTACAGTTATGTTTCTTAATATCCTCAGGGGTTTCAAACCTCATGACCACTTGTTTCTCTAGATCGCCGTAAGGCATAGGGTGTCTAATAACTACAACCCTGTAGCCCATCTCTTTTAGGAGGGTAGCTACCTTCCTTGAGGTCTGGCTCTTACCACATCCGGTTCTAACAGCTGTTACAGCAACGACTGGTTTAGAGGACTCTATCCAGGTCTGCTCAGGACCTAAAAGTACAAAGGAAGCTCCAGCAGCCATAGCTCTAGATGCCCTGTTCATAACGTACACGTGGCTAACATCTGAGTAGGCAAAGACTACCTCATCAACGTCCTTCTCCTTAATTATCTCCTCTAGCTTCTCCTCAGGATAGATTGGGATACCGTTAGGGTAGAGCTTTCCAGCTAAACTAGGTGGATAAACCCTACCTTCAATTCCAGGGATCTGGGTAGCCGTGAAAGCCACTACTTCGTAGTTCTCGTTATCCCTGTAGTAAACGTTGAAGTTGTGAAAGTCCCTTCCACCTGCACCCATTATCACTACCCTTTTCCTGTCCTTGCTCTTCACGTTTACCTTACCTCCTTTCAAGTGGATTAACTTAGATTACTTTTAGACATCTATCTTCCCTTCTCAAGCGGTATAATCATCTTTATGTAGTTCTTGTTAACGAACAGGACTGGGACGGTATCAATTAAAGATGAGTCCTTAAGGTCATAGATAGTTACGTTAGTTAAGGGTATGAACTGGTGAGGTTTGTTTAGCTCGTCTAAAGGCCTTGAGCGAGGTAGAACGTACATCTCCCCTTCAAGCCTGTACCTATCTACCACAGCGATTATCATTCTCTTCTCCTTGGGAACTTTTAGTCCCATAGGCTAACCTCCTTCAAACATTGTGTTCAAGGCGACATTGTATCCAAGCTAGTACATCCCACCGTTAACGTTGAGAACCTCTCCGTTTACGTAGCTGGACATAGGAGAAGCTAAGAACAGGACAACAGCGGCTACCTCCTCAGGAGCACCAGCTCTACCAACTGGAATCATTGATAGGTAGCCTTTCTTCACCTTCTCCGGCAGATCAGCTGTCATATCGGTTTCTATGTAACCAGGTGCTACGACGTTAGCAGTTATCCCGAACCTAGCGTACTCCTTAGCTATTGATTTAGTGAAGCCTATAATCCCCGCTTTAGATGCAGCGTAGTTAGCCTGTCCCGCTGAGCCTATAAGTCCAACTATAGAGCTCACGTTGATTATCCTTCCCCACCTAGAGAGTATCATATCGGGGAGAAAAGCCTTGGTTACCAGGAAGA
>JALUEN010000103.1 GCA_027052755.1 bacterium
CTCTCTGATAGCGAGAGCCTCCTTAACTAAGGAGTTAATCGGCTCCTTTTTAGATAACTCTCTAGGAGGCTTTAAAACTGGGAGACGAGGTGGGAGAAATGATTGTGTGCCCAAACTGTGGAGCTCAAAACGAGGACTACTATAATTACTGTTATAACTGTGGATATCCTCTTAAGGAACACTTGAGGGGAGAGGAAGCTCAGAGGCTAATGGGATTAACCTTTGTCTTTGAAACCTTAGGATTAATTGACGAGACTATAAGGGCTTATGAGCAACTCCTGAAGGCTTATCCCAATTACGCGGACATAAGATATAAGGCAGCTTTGGCTTATGAAGCTAGGGGTGAGTATGAGAAGGCTATAGAACACCTTAAGAAAGCTCTGGAGATAAACCCTAATTACGTTCAAGCTAGGATAAAACTAGGGGAGATCTATACTGTTACAGGCAGGCTGAACGAAGCTCTAGTAGAGTTCAGGACGGCTCTAGCTATAAGACCTAAGTACACTTACGCTGACGTTCACAATAACATAGGATATATATATGAGAGGTTGGGAGATATTAAACAAGCGAAGCGATATTATAAGAGGGCTATATCACTTAACCCACGTTTTGGAAAGGCTTACTATAACTTGGCTAACGTTCTGTTAGATCAAAAGAAATACGATGAGGCTATAGCCATGTACAGGAAAGCTATAGATTCAGGTTTCAACACCCCTGAAGCTCATAATAACTTAGGTTTAGCGTTAATGAAATCAGGAATATATGAAGAAGCTGAGAAGGAATTCCTGAAATCCATAAGCTTAGATCCTAGGATTATACATGCTTACATCAACCTAGCTGAGCTATATGCTTCTACTGACAACCGAGAGAAGCTACTTGAGGTTCTAGAGGAGATAAAAGAGAAGTTTCCTAACTCCCCGGAACTTAAGAGGCTTATCCAGAGGTTGAGGAAGAGGGGAATATCACTGAAAGGGGCACACACTCAAGGCTCCTAATTGGGCTCAAATAGGAGGGGTAGATAATGAAATTGCCTGAGAGGGACTACTATAAGATATTAGGGGTGAAGCCTATATCTACTATCACTGATATTAAAGCTGCTTACAGGGAACTGAGCAAGAGATATCACCCTGATATCGCAAGCGATAAAGAGGAAGCTAAGAGAATTATGCAGCTTATAAATGAGGCTTTTGAGTACCTCTCCGATCCCCATAACCGTAAACTATATGATAACCATCCTATCTTTAAGTTTAAACCGATACCTGAGAAGTACAAATCGGTGAAAGTAACAACCTCTAGGGGGAAGCGCAGAACTACACGAGCTCCTTCAGTATTTGAGCGTGTGGTTAACCCCCTACTTCAGGTTTTCGGTGTTCGGAAAGGTGAGGGAGTTGATCTAGCTAAAGCTAAGGAACACTTTGAACTAGCATTAATGCTTATCTCTAACGATAGGGTATCTGAAGGACTTCTCAGAAACGCCCTTGAGGAGTTCCTCTTAGCTCTAAAATATGATCCGGTTTGCTATGAAACTTACTATAACATTGCCTTGATATATTACAAGTTAGGAGAATTTGATAAAGCCCTGAAGTACCTCCAGGAGGCTAAGAAGGTTAAGAACACGCTTGAGGTAAACGCTTTTATAAAACTGCTTAGCTAGTGGGAATTATAAGGGTTATGGATTCCTGTAAGCTATCACTATAGGTGAGTTCCTGTAGTAATCATCGTAATCTAAGCCATAACCTACTAAGAACTTCTTAGGTACCTTGAGACCTACAAAATCAACGTTTACCTCTATCTTCCTGCTCTCCTCTTTATCAAATAACACGCAGAACTTCAGTGAAGCAGGGTTCCTGGCTAGGAGAAAGTTCTCAAGATAGCTTAAGGTCAGTCCTGTATCAACTATGTCCTCTACCACTAGTATATGTTTCCCTTCTACGTCCATATCTAGATCCTTCTCTATCCTGATTACACCGCTACTAGTTCGTCCTGAGTAACTTGATACATCAAGGAAATCTACAGCAATGGGAATCTCTAATCTCTTTATTAGCTCACTGAAGAAGTAGAGCGCTCCGGTTAGGACACAGATGACCACTAACGGGTTATCCTTATCCACCTTCCCCTGATAGGTCCTGTTTATCTCGTCAGCTAACCTGATGATCGCTTCCTCTATCTCCTCACGAGTGTATATTACATCCATTGATCCCTCAGCTTCTAAGACCTCTTCCCACCTCTTGAGAGTTCTCTCATCTATGGTCCAGGTTTTCCCTCTACCGCTCATCGCTCACCCAACCTTTCTATAAATTTTTAAACTAAACTCAGCAATCCCATTATAGTTCTGTGGAGAAGCTGAAAGGGTAAGGGGAAGAAGCTAAGGATTAGTATCAGTCCTAGGAACAGCCATAGGTTATACCTATCCTGAAAACTGTCCCACTGATAAGCTAAGCGATCACTTAGTAGTAACCTGATAACCCTTTCTCCTTCCATAGGGCGAATGGGAAGCATGAGCCATATGAACAGCCATACCGCTACGTAGCTGAACCAGTAAAGCGCCATCCCTATTGACCCGCCTACTAACGTCCCTAACTTTAGCGATATCCAGGCCAGTAGTAATACCCCTAGGGGACCAGCTAGGCAGACGATTATTTCATCCCTTTTAGGATTTCTGAAGTAGTGAGGGTTATACTCTATAGGCTTGGGCCATCCAAATATGAAGCTACCACCGGATAACATTGCTACTGCTATTAGTATGATGAACCCCATGGGTTCAAAGTGATCCATGGGGTTCAAGCTGAGCCTACCTCTGTAGCTAGGTGTAGGATCACCTAGCTTAACTACCGCCCACGCCTTGAAGAAAGAGTAAGCGGTTAGAAGCAAGACGAAGAAGGTTACTGATACAAATATCCTCAATAGCAACATCTTGATCAAACCCCTTTAACCCTTTTCTCTCACTAGATCTCTTAAGACTTCTGCGTATCTCTCAGCGCTTCTCTTCCACGAGTAATCTAGTTTCATAACCCTCTTTACCAGTTCTCGCCAAGCTTTTCTATCACCGTAGTATAAATCTAACCCTCTTGAGATAGCCTCACTTAAGGCACTTGAAGTAGGCTCGTCAAATAGAAATCCTGTACCCTCTGATGAATTCTCTGTATAATCTACTATGGTATCCCTTAGTCCACCTGTCCTCCTAGCTACCGGTATCGTGCCGTACCTGTAAGCTATCATCTGACCTAAACCGCAAGGCTCAAACCTGGATGGCATGAGGAAGAAATCTGAGGATGCATATATCTTCTTAGCTAGAACCGGGTCAAAGGCTATGTTAACCTTAACTCTATCAGGTAGCTCATTTTCTAAGAGTTTCAATTCCTCCTGAATCTCCGGTTTGCCGGTTCCTAGGATAACTAACTGGAACTGATATCTCTCCTTTAATTCCCTTATAGCATCAGCTAGCAGGTCAAAGCCCTTCTGCTCAGCTAATCTAGCTACTACTCCGAGCAAGGGAATCTCAGAGTTAATAGGAAGACCTAGCTCCTCTTGAAGCTTTTCCTTGTTAGCAGACTTCCCCTTGAAAACGTTTCTCAAGTTGTAATTGAAGTATAGCTCCTCGTCTTTGGATGGGTTCCAGTAGTCGTAGTCAATCCCGTTTAGGATACCTATTACCTTTGATGATCTCGCTCTCAGTATTCCCTCTAATCCCATCCCGTATTCTGGACTTTCCTGTATCTCCTTAGCATAGGTTGGGCTAACCGTTATGATTAGATCGCTAAATACTATACCTCCTTTGAGTATGTTAACCTTGCCGTAGAACTCCAGCGCATCTATAGTATATAAGCTCTCTGGGATCCCAACTTCTTCTAGTATATCCTTTGGAAACTGTCCTTGATAAGCTATGTTATGGATAACTAACGCTACCTTAGTACCTGAGAGAAAGCCCTTCTCCTCAAAACCATACAGGTTATTCTTCAAGTAGATAGGGATATAAGCTGTGTGCCAGTCATTAGCAAGTATAACATCAGGTTTAAAGTTCATCTCCTTTAGTGAGGCTAACGCTCCCATTGACAGCAGTGCGAACCTCAGGTACTCGTCCTCATACGCTACGCCACTGGAGTCTAGGTAGATGCCATCTCTTCCGAACATCTCATCGTTTCTGAGGAGCCAGACCTCTGTTCCTTTCCACGTAGCTGAGTAGAGATCCACTTGGTACTCCTTTGGCCCCAATTTAACTTTAAAATCTTTGATATGTTTAGGTTCGCCGGCTTCTCCTTTATATACCTTAATATAATAAGGT
>JALUEN010000104.1 GCA_027052755.1 bacterium
AAAGGGGGGAGGCATATACCTCCCCTCTGAGTTCTAAGGTTTGCTCTAGAAGTCAGTTAGCTCAGTATTATCCTAGCATCAACGATCTTAGCTCCTTTCTCGTAAGCAAAAACTGGGTTAAGATCAAGCTGAGCTACATCCTTGAGATCCATCATTAACTTAGATGTCTTAACGATTATATCGCTTAAAGCGTCTAGATCTGCTTTGGGAGCTCCTCTGTAGCCCTCTAGTAGCTTGTAGGTCTTTATCTCCTTCATCATTAGCAATGCTTCATCTTTATCTACGGGTGCTACCCTGAAGGACACGTCTTTTATCAGCTCTACGAGGACTCCACCTAAACCAAACATTATAACTGGACCGAACTGAGCATCCCTGATGGCTCCTACTATTACCTCAGTTGAGTGAGGTGCCATCTCTTGTACAAGTATCCCAATGATCTCTGCATTAGGTACGTGTTTCTTGACGTTATTAACTATCTCATCATAAGCTCTCTTGACCTCTTCAGGAGTCTTAACTCCTACTATAACTCCACCTACGTCGCTCTTGTGGATGACCTGCGGAGAGACTATTTTCATAACTACAGGATAGCCAATTTTATTAGCTATCTCTACGGCTTCCTCAGGGGTTTTAGCTACCTCGCTGACAGCTACTGGTAAGCCATACTCCCTGCAGATAGCTTTAGCTTCATGCTCCATCAGGAACTTCCTGTTCTCTGCCTTAGCTCTCTCTATCAGCTCATTAGCTACTGTCAACGCGGACATATCCTATCCCTCCCTTAAGCTAAACGTTAGTCGTTACCTTTGATCTCATCCTAGATAGCCAGTTAGCGTAGTCTAAGGCGTTCCTGAGAGCCCTCAGAGCCCTCTCTGGTGTTGGATAGGTTGGAACTCCTTGTTCGTCTAACCTCTTAACTACTTTGTTAGCGAAGACTCCGGGGATGTAAGCTACCACTATCGGCTTGTTGAACCTCTTGGCTTCAACTATGTAATCTACTACTTCCTCTCCTAAGTTGGGCACTTGCATAAGTAAGTTGACTAGCGCAGCGTCTATCTCGTCAGATGGTAGAGCGGTATCTATCGCAGCCTTGTACCTCCAAGCATCAGTGTCTCCGATCACGTCCACTGGGTTGTGGGTGATCACTATCTCAGGGTATTTACCTACCTCTCTCATCTTCGCCTGAAGCTCCTCTGAGAGCTCTGGAACCTCAAAGCCCTCAAACTCTGCAGCATCGGTGCTCATGACACCGAACCCACCACCGTTAGTTACGATTAGGACACGGTTCCCTTTGGGAAGTGGTTGGGTCAGCAGTAGTTTTATGGTGTCAAACATCTCCTGGAAGTCCCTTACCTCAATTCCACCAGCTTGTCTTATAGCAGCTCTGTATATCTCATATGACCCAGCTAGGGAACCGGTGTGAGAAGCAACCGCAGCTGTGCCTCTCTTTGATTTACCTGCTTTCACGATAATAACTGGCTTCACTAGAGAGGTCTCCCTGAGAGCTTTCATGAACCTGGGACCCTCTCCTGGCTCAATACCCTCTAGGTATATGGCTATTACCTTTATGTTATCATCGTCCTTAAGGTACTCTAGGAGATCTGCGTCATCAACGTCAGCTTTGTTACCATAACTGATAACCTTCTCTAAACCGATATTCTCCATAGCCGCGGCATCACTGATCGCACCAGCGAAAGCACCGCTCTGAGATATGAAGGCTACTCCTCCAGGTTTAGGTCTGGCCATCCTCTCATGGGGTAGGAAGAAAGTGTCCACGCCGGTCCTAGTGTCTAGAACTCCAACACAGTTAGGACCTATCAACCTGAAGCCATACTTCTTAGCTATCTCCTTAAGTTTTTTCTCCCTCTCTGCACCCTGCGGACCGATCTCCTTGAAACCACCGCTGATCACTATGACAGTTTTAACACCTTTCTGCCCACACTCCTCAGCTACCGCTGGCACTAGTGGTGCTCTAACTGATATAACAGCTAGGTCTATCTCATCTGGTATGTCCTTTACTGACTTGTAAACCTTGAACTTCCTGCCGTCTATCTCGAACTCATCGTACTTAGGGTTAACCGGGTACAGCTTACCCTTGTACCCGCTTTTGAGGAAGTTTGAGAATATAGCTCTGTTGATACCGTGCTTAGGTGATGCACCTATAACCGCTATCGTCCTGGGATTGAAGAAGTAATCCAACTGAGATCTGTACTCGCTCATCGCTAGTCCCTCCTTAAGCTTGGGGTTTAAGTTTATCGCTTAAGCTCTAGCTTTCTCCTCTTGATACACAGGTGTTAAGAACCTGTCTATGTTTGCCCTGAAGGTCTCCAGGAGTTTCTTAGTCCAAGGACCTGGCTTACCAGTACCTATCTTCCTGCCAGCTACCTCTACCACTGGGACTATCTCCGCAGCCGTACCAGTTAAGAACATCTCATCTGCTGTGAAGATATCCTTGAGATCTAGTATTCTCTCCTCTACCTTCATACCTATCTCCTTGGCTAGGTCCATAACCGTGTTCCTGGTAATACCCTCTAAGATACCTACAAAAGGTGGCGGGGTCATAAGCACGTTATCCTTTACTATGAAGACGTTATCTGCTGTACACTCGCTTACGTGTCCATTTATGTCCAGCATTATAGCTTCCTGAGCGCCTGCCTCGTTAGCCTCTATCTTAGCCATTATGTTATTAAGGTAGTTAAGGGATTTAACCCTTGGGTTCAGCACGAAGACGGGTGGTCTCCTCCAGGAGGAGATTATGACCTTTAGCCCGTTCTCGTAGAACTCCTTAGGATATAGCTGGATCTTATCAACGATTATGATAACGCTGGCTTTGGGGCATTTTCTGGGATCTATCCCCAGGTCTCCTACGCCTCTCGTTACTAAGAGCCTGATATAAGCGTCTTCCATGTCCTCCTCCTCTAGGTTGATCCTAACCACGTCTATTAAGGTTTTCCTCATCTCCTCAAAGCTCATAGGAATCTCAAGTTGTATGAACTTGGCGGAGTCATAGAGCCTCTGGAGATGCTCATCTAGTTTGAAGATACCTTTTCTGTAAACCCTTATGCCCTCAAAGACCCCATCGCCGTACAGGAGACCGTGATCGTAAACTGAGATCTTAGCCTCCTCCTTTGGATATAGCTTACCATCAATGTAGATCTTCATATCACTCTACCTCCTTTTAGGGGTAAGCTTGAAATTCTCATCTATCCTCTTGAGTATCATCAGAGCTCTCATCCTAAGCTCCCTTAGGGATCTATTCTTAGGTGATAGGTTCACTATATCTCTGAGCAGGGCTTTGGCTTTCCCCTTCTCGCCTAGATATAAAGCTAGGATAGCGGTTTTGTATTTCAGGGAGAGCTTGCTAGTATGTCTCAGGGCTAGCTGATAATAAGCTAACGCTTCAGAGAGGAAGTCAGTTCTCTCATGAGGGGAGCTAGATGTTAACGCTAACTGAATCAGGAGATCTCCTGTCCTCTCGGCTAAGCTCCACCTGTCAGGATATATCTCCAGGAGCTCTTTGAAGTACTTCAGAGCTTTCTTTGTTGCAGATCTGTTCAAATTAACCTCGTAGCCTATCCCCAGCTTAAGAGATTTTAATATCTCCTCTAACTTCTTCCAGGACAGTGATTTAGCTCTGGATAACTTGTAGTACCTCAGGGCTAGCTGTTTAATCATCACAGGTTTCACTGGTGGTATCTCCTCCTCAAGTTTCTCTAAGACTTTCTCAGCTCCTGAGAAATCCCCCTCTTGAAGTAGAGATTCATACCTGTAAATACCTGATAACCACTTCAGCTGTTGATCTTCAGGAGAGAGTTTGAGGATCAGGGAGATTAGTTGTTCAGCCTCTGAGTAGTAGCCATCTTGGTAGCAGTAAGTGGATAGGATGATGATTAGGTGTTTCAGTGTGGTAGGGGAGATCTCAAGGGTTTTCGTTGATAAGCCCTTTACGATCTCCTTAAGCATTAGTTTAAGCTGGCTGAGATAGGAGAGGGAATCCTCACCTTCTAGCCTCTTCAGGTAAATCAGATCCCTCAAATAGAGTAAGTAGAGCTGAGATGCCTTGTAATCAGAGTTCCTTAAGCTCTTTTTTAGATCGTTTATGGTTAATCTCCAGAGAGAGTGGATGTCATCAGAGAACTTCCCTAGTTCTACTTCAGCTAATAGTTTTGTGCTCATTATCGCTATGTATAGCTCTGGAAAGCTTTCTCTGTACTTGCTTAGGATGTGATCAGGTATCTTTGAGAGGATCTCAAATGATTTATCCGG
>JALUEN010000105.1 GCA_027052755.1 bacterium
ATATAGGGGAGCTTCTAAGGTTTACGCCTTAGATGTATCTAAAGGCCAGCTTCACCTTAAACTGAGGGAGGATCCCAGGGTTATCCCTATTGAGGGCTTTAACGCCAGGTACTTATCACCAGAGAACTTCCAGGCTCTGATCGGAGAAGAGGTGGATTTGGTCACGATAGATGTCTCGTTCATAAGTTTGAAGCTCATCCTGAGGGCGATAGCTGATACCTTTAGGGGAACTGAACTTTAAAAAAGCTTATATCATCGCTTTGATAAAACCTCAGTTTGAGCTAGGACCGGATAAGGCTAGGGGAGGGGTTGTTAGAGATATAAGCGATATCCTCTCAGCAGTGAGGGAAGTTCTCAACTACGCTTCTCAGCTGGGACTAGTACCCCTTTATCTCAAACCCTCAAAGCTTAAGGGTACTAAAGGGAATCAGGAGGTATTTACCCTCTTATCCTTTTCGGAGAAGGGATATGAGCGGAAATCTCTAAACGAGCTCTTGAGAGGGCTGGAAAAAGATTTGAGAGAGCGTGAGCTAAATGGGAATGATTAGTTTAAAGGGAGAGCCCAATCCAAGACCGGATTACTGGGATGACCTCGTCTCTGGTATTAAGAGAGCATTCAGGAAGAGGAAGCTAGTTAAGGTTCTGGTTCTCGGTGGTGTTGATTCTGGGAAGAGCACGCTCATCTCTTTTCTAGTTTACCGATTCCTGAAGGAGAGGATAGGGATAGGTTTCCTTGACCTCGATATAGGACAGTCAACTATAGGACTTCCCATGACGCTTAACTCACTGATAGCTTCAGATGAGGATGAGCTTCAGGTTAAGCTGGAGAGAGGGTATCCGGATCTATGGGAGTTTGTTCCCAGCGATTCACCTAGGGGAGTTGTACAGCTATTCTCCTTAGGTATGATGAACATCCTCTCCTTAACGCTCAGGAGATTAGAGTCCAGAGCTATGAGACAGCCCTATTTGATGGTAGTAGATACGACTGGTTATGTCTCCACCTCTGAAGCTCTATACCTCAAGCTGATGAAGATAAGGGCTATAAGACCTGATGCGATCATTCTAATAGATAAGCCTGATAGCAGTGATAACGAGAGGAGATATTTAGACCTGATATTTAACTACTCTGAGAGGCTCAAGATATACCGCTTCAGAATCCCTAGATCACCTTATGTTGAGCCTAGGGATAGGCTTAGGAGGCGAGCTTATAGAGCTGGAAAGTTCAAGTACTTCTTCAGGAGAACCTTATCCCTTAGGATCTCTCCCGATGTTCTACTACCTTTTCCACATCCTTGGTTATCCTACTATCCTATACAGGAGGTTTTGATGAAACTTAAGTCTGAGAGTTTCAAGGGAATACTTGTGGGGATCTACAGCAGGTATAAGTTCTCTGGGATAGGGATATTGCGTTGGGATGGAGAAAATCTTCTCATAGAGCTTAACCCTAACTCCCAGGAAAGGGATCTTCACTTAATCCCCTCTAACTTAGTGCTCGCTAATGACTACTATACCTACAAACTGAAAGAGGTGCTGATACCTAGTGACGAGACGGAGGAGGAAAGCGAGAAGAGGTCCCAGTAAGCCCTTTAAGCTGATAGTATTGCTGAACCTGGATTTACTTAGGGATTTCCCCGATACCTTAATTCCGGTCATTGAGGGAAGCATCATTCTCAGGGATAAGTTGCTCCTGAGCAGTTTCCTCTCTGTTATCCGTAACTTGGCTATCACCTACTACGACCCTAACCTAGCTCTTAAATATGTGGAGTATCAGTTACCTAGGCTCTCGCCGAGGAAGAGGCTGAAGCTGATCAGGTGGCTGCTCAGGTTCATTAAGATCTTTGAAGTACAGGGCGAGTGGGAGTTTACCTTAGCAAAGGTAAAGAGTTTCTTGATAGCAGCTAAGGTTTTCCTGAATGCTGGATACATCTATAGAGCTCAACACTACGCTTTCTCTGCTATAAACGAGCTGAGGGAGTATGATAAAGTACCTGTTACGTGGCTCCTCAAGGCAGATGCTTACCATATCCTCTCAGAGGTGTTCATAGCTAGACGTTTC
Organism: bacterium; assembly: GCA_027052755.1. Taxonomy (GTDB): domain Bacteria; phylum DRYD01; class DRYD01; order DRYD01; family JALUEN01; genus JALUEN01. Next base: position 2,057 of record JALUEN010000105.1, read on the forward strand.
ATTAGGTACTCAAAGTATTTCAGCAGAAGAGCTATCAACTATTTAGAGAGATGGCTTGATTCTCTAGAGGAGGCGGGCTGGGGTAAGTACGCTGTTAGGATATTCCTTAAAACTGTTAACGTAACGCTTAAGAGGTTATATCTCTTGTATTCCTTCGCTTCAAAGAGGACAAGACTTAAGATAAGGGAGAGAATAGAGAAGATATTGGGCGAGTTAGGGAAGCTTAACTTCCTCTGTAAGTACACGGATATAGATGTCCTCACTGACCTGCAGACTACCTTGAGGAAGATGGAGTGGAGTAAGGAGTTTGACTTAGAGGATAAGGTTATGGTGAGGGAGTACAGGCTGAAGCTGGACCAGGTTATAAGGAATCTTAGGCTGAGGGATAGTTTTATGAGATGCTACTTCAGGCTAGAGTTTTACAAGAGCTTATATTTCATGGAGGCTAACTCTCCTGAAGCTAGCTTTAGAATCCTTAAAAAGTTATTTGTATTCTCTAAGTACGTCATGTCCAGTTGGAACTACCTGCTCTTCGTTAAGTATAATATGTTCAAGATACTTTATAGGTTTGACTTGCAGGAGGATCTGATCAGCTACCTGAAGACCACAGATGTGGAGCAATACATATCTAGGGATGAGGCGAAAGTCCCTGTGAAGGTTAAGGTGATAAACTTTAAGAAAGCCATAGGACATGATGGCTTGAAATTAGCTCCCATTTACTCTACCTCTAACTGGATCACTGAGTTCAGGAGGTTAGCTAAGGGAAAGGGGAATACTCCCTTTAACTTCCGAACAAGCGCTAGAGGAAGCGCTGTAACCTACGTCTCAGAGGAGGGATAAACGGTGATTAACAGCTGGAAAGGGATATTCAGGTTGTTACTACATCTTCTGATATCTATTTTGGTGTTGATCTCCCTATTACTCATGAATGGTTGCGTCCCTGAAATGTAGCTTAATGAGAAACAAGATTTTATGAAGGAGGGGTAGATATGGAAAAGGGAAAGCTATCAGGCTTTAAAGAAGTATTATTTCTCAGGTTTGACGATGGGCAGGAGCTGATCTCAGCACTGATATCTTCGCTTGAGGAGATAGGAGTTCGCTCTGGTGTTATAATCAACGCTATAGGGATGCTAAGGGATTTCCAGGTGGGCTGGTTTAACGTTGAGGAGGGAAAATACCAGTTTAAGGAGTTCGAGATCCCTCACGAGTTGATCAGCCTCCAGGGTAACATATCTGAGTTAGATGGGAAGCCTTTCCCTCACATACATGTTACTTTAGCGGGACCTGATCACACTGCTATCGGCGGGCACTTAAAGGAAGGGATAGTCTGTAACACAGTTGAGATGTTCATCGGTGTTCTGGAGAAGAGGCTTTACAGAGAAGGTAGTGGTACTTTTAAACCGCTGAGCTTAAAGGAGTAACCTGACGAACAGCTTTTTAGGTATGAGGTTATTGAGGTTATTATGAGATTTAAGCTGGCTATTCTGCTTACCTTCGTGATCCTATTAAGCTTAAGTTGTGTTTTTGCTCTTGGTGGGGATAGGGCTATATATCTATTAAGGCTGAGCTCATCTGAGCCTTTGGTCTCTGAGAATCCTGATCGCCCTATGATTCCTGCATCTACTACGAAAGTAGTTACCGCTTACCTGGCTTTGAGGGAACTAGGACCTTACTATTACTTCTCCATGAGGTTATATAAGTTACGAGGTGAAGAGGTCTATCTCATTACTAGTGATATGCCCTGGTTAATTGAGGAGGTTACTGGAGACCCCCTCTCCTACCTTAAGGAGCTTCTTAGAGATGTCCCTGATAACTCTACGCTTCTGATATATCTAGGGGATTTTCCCCGTTGGCATAGGGATTGGGATGAGAGCTTTAAGGGTGAAGCTTTCGCTCCTTTTATCACTCAGCTAGCTTTCAATGAGAACTCCTTTAGGATAACCCTGAGCTTGGAGGATAGCCGGGTAAGGGTTAGAGAGGTATACCCTCCTCTGAGGGTGGAGCTGAGGAACAGTTTGAGGATATCTAGTTACGACTACTGGGCTACGAAGGTATCCTATTATAGAGGCAAGTGGAAGCTGAACCTCTGGGGACCTGTTGCCTTCAGCTCAGGGGGATCTAGTGAACCTAGCTTAAAGTGGATATGGGCACCGATCAGCGATGAGGGTGATCTAGCTTCATTCAATAGAGATGTTATT
>JALUEN010000106.1:0-2937 GCA_027052755.1 bacterium
ATCCTAATAGGGTGCACATTATATGTGGTGGCTTAAGATATTACACACCGCCGATATACACGGCAAGCTCACCAAGGAGAAAGCTACTTTTATCTCTGAGCGTATACAGGAGTTAAAATCAGATGGTTTAACAGAGGTATTACTGTTTGATTCAGGTGATTCCCTACGTGGAAGCAACACTATCTTTCTACCGAGGGAGAGAACTATGAAGCTAATGAACCAGATAGGTTACACAGCGATGGCTATCGGAAACAGGGAGTTCCACTACATCCCTTCCTGTTTCAAGCTGAGGGCATCTGGTTTCTCGTTCCCACTCCTCTCCTCTAACCTCTACCTGGGATCAAGAGTTAAGCCAATAGGCCCATCTATCCAGATAACGATAAAAGGGGGTAAGATAAAGGTTATAGGGCTAACGCCACCTCAGTACCCTGAAGGTAGTCTCTGGGAGAAGGTGTTAGGTTGGAGGTTCACCTCACCACAAAAGGCGATAGAGTTAGAGCTGAGAAATCTCTCCAAGGATATTAAGTTGGTGATACTGCTCTCTCACTTAGGAAGCGAGGAGGATAAGACTCTCTCAGATAGGATATGGAAGCTATTTAAAGACCACCTAAAGAGAACTCCTCTCCTAATCCTAGGAGGTCATTCTCACGAGAGGTTCGTTTACATAGATAGTACAAGAAACCTCCTAATAGCTCACCCAGGAGCTTACGCTCAGCACTTAACAGAGGTATCACTTAGATACGATGAAGAGAGCCTAGACTTTATCATAGAAGACGTGAACCATATTGAGATAGGTAGAGATAGGTGATGAGGAATGAGGCTGACTGTTACCAGCTGGTACTTAGATAACTTCAACGAAGTTGAAGAAATACCAACTAGCTTAGAGGACTTAGAGTTAGAGGAACGAGGGCTCTCCTTACTAGAGGGAGGAAGCTTCTCCAAACCAATAAGACCTGTGCAGGTATCTAGAAAAATCCTAAACCTGCTCTGGATAGACGGCGTCAGGCGTAGCCTAGCCAGGTTGATCGTGGAGCACGACGGTAGCTACTACAGAGGCGTGTTAGCGGCGATAGCTGCAGGGGGCGTTAAGAAGACCATTGAGTTAGATGGAACTTCAATGAGGGATTTAGGGATGGAATTTATAGCTGTAGAGGATCCTAGTTTCAAGAGATTTATCCTAGCACTTGAACCATTAGGAGAGAAGGGAGACTTAGATAAGAGCTCAGTTTTAAGGGAGCTTGAGAATCTCCTAGGTCCCGCTTTAAAAGAGGTTAAGAAAGACATTAAGATAGGTTTTTCCAAGAGCCCTGAAAACAACAAAACCCTTAAGAAGAGCTCAAAACTTACAGATCTCATAAATGAGGCTATGAGAGAGCTAGAGGTGGAGTGTACCCAAAAGCTTGCTCCAGAGAGCGATATACTGTTCACAGATGGCACCTTAAGAAAGTTCAGGGAGAAAGCCTCAAAAACAGATAAACCACTAGTGGGAATAGTTAAGAGGCACCTAGTTAAGTACTATCCAGAGGAGCTAGAGAATCAGTTGTTAAACGCTCCCAGATTCCACAGGAGCAGTTTAATGAGAGCATCCCTAAGCGGATATGAGATATATACCTTCTACCTTAAGATGAACGATGTTGTAGGTTTTGACGGGCTTCTCAGGATAGAGATGCTAGAGGAGACCCTAAACACTCTAGGAGAGATGTTAGAATTGAGTAGCTACTCAGATATAGCTGACTGGATCAGCCAATTAGTTATAATGGCATATGATGTAGATAATATAGATCTATCACTGATAGTGAGCAGGTGGCCTAGAAATCCACTTTTCATAGAGGGTTTGGAGAGGAGGCTTAAGAACCTCCTACCCTCACCTGAGCTTTTCAGGAGGTTAGTAACTGCTTTCGCGAAGTAGCTATGAGATCTAGGTACATAGCGCTAAAGCTTCTCTCACTTCAGAACTTTTCCTTTAAATCCCCTGCAGAGTACCTGAGCATGCTCCTAGATAATTTAAGAGGGAAAAAGCAAAAAATTATCTTCTACTATCCTAAGCGCAACAGGAACTCCTTAAGAGCACTGATAACCTATCTAGAGCTCAGGAACGCTTTAAGAGATATGGAGATAGCTATCCCTAGAAACTCCCCTCAACTGCTTAAGCTAGTAAAGGAGCTTAGGAACGATGAAGCTGGAATCATCCTGATGTCCTTGATGGCCTCTCAAAGGGGGGAGGTAAGAGAACTAGTGAAGTCTCTAAGAAAAACTCCTCAGGGGAGAAAACTAATCCTAATAGGGGGAGGGCCACATTCAACAGGAGCTCCTGAGGACGCTCTGAGCATAGGCTTTGACCTAGTAGCCTTAGGAGAGGGGGAACTCACTTTAGAAGCCCTTCTCAAGGTCTTTTTCAGCGGAGAAAGTTTATCGGAAATACCAGGCTTAGCTTGGCTGGAAAGAGGGGAACTACGCTACTCAGGTTTCCCTCCAGATATGGTGAGAGACCTAGATGAAGTCCCAGCCTACTCTCACACCTTCAGGCTATATGGTCCCATAGAGATTACCAGGGGATGTCCCTGGAGATGTCCCTTCTGTCAGACTAGCTTCGCTTTCGGGCAGGTCAGACACAGATCTCTAGAGGATATAGCAAGAACTATAGATAACTACCTGAGAGTTGGTTTAAGGGATATAAGGTTCATAACCCCTAATGCGTTATCCTATGGTTCCTCTGATGGGAAAGTTACAAATGAGGAAGCATTAAAAGAGTTATTTCAGATCTTCAATCACTACAGGTCCCAGGGAGCTAGGATATTCTTCGGTTCTTTCCCATCAGAGCTCAGATTGGAAAACGTCTCAGAAATGATCCTCTCTCTCATGAGGAGTTCGGTAGATAACAAAAGAGTAGTGGTAGGGCTTCAGAGTGGCTCAGAGAGATTACTTAAGAGGCTCAAC
>JALUEN010000106.1:2947-4209 GCA_027052755.1 bacterium
CGAGAAGCTATAGAGAGGATAGAGCTGATAATAAGAAGCGGGTTCGGAGTTGACGTGGATTTCATATTCGGTTTCCCATTTGAAACTGATGAAGATCTAAGGGCTAGCTTGAGGACCTACGAGATTCTCAGCCGATTAGGAGCAAGGGTACACGCTCACTATTTTATGCCCTTACCAGGTACACCCTACTCTAGGCTTACCCCACGACCGCTTCCCAGCTGGTTTCTAAAGGAGTTAGATAGGCTAGCCTCTGAGGGTAAACTGTTCGGTTCCTGGAGAAACCAGATAGAGATATCTAAGGAGATCACAGGATTAAGAAAACAGCTAAGTTAAGCCCAGCTTAGATGCTTCTAGCTCCAAGTTCTCCCTTATCGCTGAGATCGCCTCCCGTAAGGTTTGCGCATTAGAGTAAGACCTAATCTTCTCATAAAGGGAACTCTCTGGTAAATTCCTCAAAGAAGGTAAGATACTTAACATATTCTTTATAACTTGAGATAGCTCGTCAACTATCGTTACCGTCGCCGCTCTAGCGGTTCTAGAGAGCGGGTTCAAATCTATAGCTATCACCTTCTTTCCCATCTTAACTAGTGCCTCAGTCCTATCGCCATCCTCAAGCGGGACCAGGACGACATCCGCTTTGTAGATCCCCTCCGAGTGAACCAAGCGTCTCCAGGACTCCAGCTCAGGAATAAAGGCAGGTGATTCAGAGGCGATCAATATCCTAGGCTCCAGGTTGAGGGATTTAGAAACTTGCATCAGGTAATTCCAGACCTTTCTCTCCCTCCTCTCCCTATCATAGAAGAGATTAACTTCTAAAGGGATATCCATCTCAACGGCTAGTCGGATGAGGAGTTCAGGAGCTAAGACCGCAGTATTACCGTTAACGGATATGACAGGATGCTTAGCGGTTAACATGAGAGCTAGCGCTACCTCAGTAGCTCTGATTGCGAAGGGATGGCTTCTCTCACCTAGGAGGTAGTAGAAAGCCTCTCCCCGTCCATGAGCTATCAACCCCTGAAGAGCTACCACTCCTCTCTCCACACCTTCCACAACTCGCTCTCTAAGTAGAAGGCTCTTATACCTTGGATGACTTTTAGGTATATCCCTCACAGCAACCACCCCTTATCCATCTGATCCTTTCCAAAAATATTTAATAAAATAACTTGACGCAGATCGCCATATTTGATCTATTACTTATCTTTATGTGGTAGAAAATTATGACAACAGCGTATTCAACAAAAAGCCTTGATCATTTAGGGCTA
>JALUEN010000107.1 GCA_027052755.1 bacterium
TTGAGCTTTACCCTGAGCGGTTCAAGGACGAGATCTGGAACTTAAACCTCAAGGCGTTGGCCAGTCTGATCACCTGGGATAAGTTAAGGGAAAATGAGGAGTTGTACAGCGAATTTCTTGAGGGATTGGAGAGGAAATTGGAGGAGCTACCCCCTGAGGACCGCTCTGAAGTTGTATCTAACTTGATAGATATCCTCAAGGATGTGAACGTTGATAAAGCTCTGAGCCTATTAAAGAAAGCTTACGCAGACCTGAAGCCATCTAAACTAGTCTCTTTCGCCTTGGCCCTTCCAGAGGATAAGCTCTCAGAGTTACCTCCTGACCTGCTCTCTAAGATACTTGATGGACTTGAAACTACAGCCGATAGGCTGAGATCTATTGACTTAGTCTCTAGGTTAGTTAACTCTACCTCTATGGAGAACCTCTGGGAGATCCTTGATAAGATAATTAAAGAGGATACATTGGAGCTCTTAGTGGCTTTCTCTCAGGTGTTCGCCTCCCCTCAGGTCAAGCTTACTGTCCTGAAGAGCTTAGATATCTCTAACCTCCAGGTTCAGATCGTGCTTAACTCCTTGTTCGGTTTCTGGGATATCGCTATGGAGAAAGCTCTTCAGCTTAGCTCAACAGAACGTATTAGGGCCTTAGTGAACATAGCTAGAGGACTAGCTGCTGGTGGATATCTTAAGCAGGCTTCAGACCTCTATGAGTACTTAATCTCCCAGCTTGAAGACCTCCTCTTCTCAGGAGAGATGGATGAGAGCCTGGAACCCCTAGTGAACGTAGTGAAGTACGAGTACGCTAACGTCCTTGAATCTATCTCTAAGGAGAGAGCTCTTGAGATATATGCTGACCTCTACATAAGCGCACCTCAGATAGCTAACTTAGTGAAGAGGAAGATGGAGGCTCTCCAGAGCTAAGCTCTGAGAAGAGTTATGAGCGGTTCCCCTAGAGTATGTCCCCTGTGTCAATCTAGAGATTTTAAGGTCTTAACGAGGAAGGATACCTTAGATGGAATTTATGATGTAATTAAGTGTAAGAGATGCGGATTAGTCTTCGTGGATCCTATGCCCTCGCTAGAGGATTTGAAGAGATACTATAACGAGGAATATGATGCTCTCCCCTATCATCAGGAGATGACTCTCAGGGAGAAGCTAAAGAGGGTCTTGGATGTGTTTAAGGGGCTAGATATTAAGGAGGGGGGCAAGGTCTTAGAGATCGGCGCTTCTCGCGGTTCCCTTCTAAATGAACTGAGGAATCTAGGAATGGAAGTACACGGAGTGGAGATATCTAGGAGAGCCTGTGAAGATGCGAGGAAGTATTTTGGAATTAATATAGAGAACGCAGATATTCTAAACTCTAAATACAAAGCTTTTAAGAGCTTTTTTGATGCTGTTATCATGTTAGATGTACTGGAGCACTTAGTTAATCAAAACCAGGTATTATCTGTGGTTAATGAGGTTTTGAAGATAGGAGGTTATTTGATCCTAACCCTTCCCAACATAGATTCTTGGGAGTTCAAGCTCTTCAAAAAATACTGGGAGTGGTTAGCACCTCCAGCTCATTTGTTTTACTACTCTCCAAAAACTTTAAATTTAATGTTGAAGAAACACGGTTTTAAAATACTTTATTTGGAGACATGTAGAGGAGATTCATCAGGAAATCTACTTTTTCAAGCCTTCCTAGCCTTTAAACAGATGATATTCTATCACTTGAAGTATATCCTTGGAGAGGATAACCTGAGAAAACAGAGGAAGAGGTGGCGGGAGAGACGCAGGGAGAGGATATTAAGTACTGTTCAGGCTTTCTCAGGAGTTAATGCTTTAGCCTTAAAATTAACTGACCTCATGTGGAAGCCTATTAAGTTCATAGATGATTTCCGATTTAAGAGAGGTGCTGGTCCTACTATATTAGCTGTAGCTGTAAAGAGGGAAGAAGCTGATAGTTAAAATCTTTTTAACTTATGGGAGGAAACTTATAGGAGTTGAGCTCAGAAGCTACCTTAAAATATACTTGGTGATCTCTATGAAAATTTCTCCGAAACGTAATATAAAGGTTAGGGCTACATCTGAGCTTAAGGTAGGTAGAGAGTTAAAGGCTGGTAATTCTTCTGAGGAGAAGAGCTGGAGAAATACCTCGCCTTACGAGGATAAAATTGTCTTAAATGGTCTTGCCTCTAAGATTAGCTCTCCTCTTAAAGTTGGAGTTGGCGCTGGAGACAGCTCTGATCATCTTCCCCCTCTATTTGAGAAGTTAAGGAAAGTTAAGCATGAAGCTAAGGTTGTTCCCGTACATAGAACTCGTCCTGAGGAGAGATATTCAATCCCGCTTGTTGACATGGGCTTTGTTAAAGCCCATGAGATGGGGGTAACAGGTAAGGGAGTTACTGTAGTAGTGATGGATAGCGGTGTTAGAGCTGATCACCCGGATCTTAAGGGAAAGGTTATCAAGTGGATAGATATGTCAGGACAAAGCGATAAGCCCTTTGATGATATCGGACATGGAACACATGTCTCTGGTATAATAGCAGGAAGCGGAAAGATGTCAGATGGGTTTTACATGGGGGGAGCCCCTGATGTGAACCTGATAGTTATAAGGGTTACGAACCCCTCTGAGGTTCTTAAAGCTATAGATTGGGTTAAAGCTAATAAAGATAAGTATAACATTAAAGTAGTGAACATGTCGCTTGGAGTTGATCCATCTACCTCCTGGAAGGCTGATCCCTTAGCGAGGGCTGCGCAGGGATTGGTTGAGGACGGTGTAACCGTTGTAGCAGCTGCTGGAAATGACTATACCGCTGAGACCATAGACTCGCCGGGAGTAGCCCCTGGAGTTATCACCGTAGGGGGAGCTGATGATAAAGGGACTTACACGGAGAGCGATGATACTATGTACGTGGCCTCTAGTAGAGGACCTACCCCTTACGATAAGCTACCAAAGCCTGATGTTGTGGCTTACTCCACGAAGGTGGTCTCCCTCAGGTCGCCAGGATCATTCCTGGATCCATATTCAAAGTCCTTACATCAACATAGCTCAGGTGATAACTCTAATCATCCTGAGGACTCATGGAGTAAGGGATATTATATCCAGCTGTCCGGAACTAGCCAGGGGACAGCATGGGTTTCCGCTCTAGCAGCTTTACTCTACCAGGTTAACCCAGATCTCTCTCCTCAACAGGTTAAGGAGATAATAAAGGGGACAGCTAGACCACTGCAGGATCCGGAAACTGGGAAACCTTATTCAGAGTATGATCAAGGAGCAGGTTTGATAGATGCTTATAAAGCTGTCCTGAAAGCTTTGAAGATGAGAGAACTTGAGGATGGAGAGCTGAAATTGTCCCCTATCTCCTCAGAACTCGTTCCGCTATTGAAGGGATATCCAGTAGATAAGCGCTACTCTATTAGCTTGCCTGTTGGCTCCTCAGAGGTGAAGCTGGGATATTTGTTCTCCTTTAAGGAAAGTGGAAACCATTTAAGGGAGATAGCCCTACCTTTAAGCTTTACAACAGAGGAGAGCGGAGATAGGAACTTGACTCTAATAATCTCTTCAGGGGGATCACAACCTAAACAGCGCACCTATGATAAGGTCTTAGCTAGTGAGCTCTTAGATGGCAACGTTGTTGCGATCTCTCAAGGTGTGCCTGACCTGAAAGCCATTAAAACTGGATTTCAGGAACTAAAGGTATCTAAGCTGAAGCTAGCGATTCCTCTAGATGTTTTAAGCAGACCTGGGCTTAGCTCTGAAGTGGAGAAGCTCCTGAGAGATCTTAAGGCTGAGGTTAAGGGAACCTTTGAACTTGAGGTTTTAATAACAGCTGATAAGGTGGCTAACTTGCCCTCTTTAAACAAAACCATTAGAGACCTGAAAGAAGCCCTTAAACTGAGGAGCCCTGATGTAAGGCTTAAAGTTAAACTGATATCAGGAAAGGCTTTGAAAAACGGTATCCTGGAATACGTAGCTTCTAGGATAAGATCTAGTATCCCTGGTGTTAGGGTGGAGAGTTAATTATACCTCACTCTCATCCCCTGATCTTGAAGGTCTCAGCTAGATCTGTATAGAAAAAATTATTAGGAAACCTAAAAATAACCTGGTAGGTGGTGAGAGGGATGTTAGCCAGCTCTGAAAAGTCAGTTAGATCTAACCAGCTATTAGA
>JALUEN010000108.1 GCA_027052755.1 bacterium
ATTTTGATGCTTAATTAGTTTTTAATTTTCGCTTTAGAGATCAGCAATTCCTCTAGTCGCCTTGGTTTGCGTTCTTCTCTTTAGCTTTATCACTGTACATAGCTTCATCAGCTCGCTTTATAGCCTCAGTGAAGATAGTATCAACTGCGCTCTCTGTTAAATCAAAGCCCTCTTCCCATTCAACCTCACTTCCTCCTAGTGATATCTTCAAAGGAATCCTCTTTCCGTTGTACTCTATGAAAAGCCCGTCAAACCTCTCCTTTATCCTCTTTATCAGCTTATCTATATCGGTTTCCCCGGGTATTAGGATGAGAAACTCATCTCCACCCCACCTGATCACCACATCTTCTCCACGTAGAGCTTCCCTTAAAGTCTCCGCTACTTTCACTAATACCATATCCCCAGCTAAGTGTCCATAGGTATCATTTATCTTCTTAAAATCGTTAACGTCCAAGAGCAGGAGGGCTTTGTACTTCTCTGGAGAGGTTCTCATGATCTCCTTTAAAAAGCCCCTATTTCTAAGGCCGGTAAGTGGATCAGTGTATAGCTCTGTTAGGAATTGAAAAGAGTATATTATGATGTATAGCGTTATTAAGAGGAGTCCTAATAGACCGGATATAGGGCTCATAGAGAGGATCAGGCTACCTGTTCTGCCATAAACTAGTATCGTCACCAGAGTAAAAGTCAACAAAGATATAACACCGAAGAACAAACCTAAAACTGGGCTGTATCTGAAAGAGTTTCCTATTATCACCAGGAAGTATATCCAGAAGCTGAAGGGGAAGTGATCTGTGTAAAGGAGCTCCTGCTCAACCCCGTACGTGATTATCATTATATCAGCGATACCAGATAGTATAAGTCTAGATAGCGAAAACCCTTTCTTCCTTGCGTGAAATAGTAAGAAAAATTGAAGGGATATGTAGGTGCCTACAGCTATAAAGGTTAGGATTAAGTTAGCTGGAGCCTCCCTTTTAAGCACTAGTGATATATATATACCATAGATAAAGACCAAGATAATCCTAGTTAAGATAGAGAACCGCTCCTCAGCCCAGCTATATCTCAGGCTGAGGAACCTCTGAAAAGCCTCTAACCGCTTCCTCACGTCTGAGGGCATCGCTTCTTCGTATTAACTCCCTAGGAACCATCGTTACTCTGGTATGATGATAACCTTAACAGCTTCCCCGCTTCTCATCAGCTCTATGCCTCTATGTATCTCTGAAAGCTTCAACTTATGAGTAACTATCGGTTTCAGGTTAACCACACCAGACTCAATTATCCTAACAGTTCTGGGGAAGACAAACCTAGCTATGTAGTTACCTAGCACCTTTATCTCGTTTCTGGTTATCTCATTCTGGTATATATCAGCGTGTGCTTTGGTGTTCTGTCCAAATAGCATTATCCTACCTCCAGGTCTAACCAGCTTCAGCGCCTGCGGGAATCCCGCACCGAAAGCGTCAACAACCACATCCGCTTTCATATTCCAGGTCTCCTCTAGAACTCTAGCCTCCAGGTCTTCCTCCTTAGGGTTGATAACCACGTTAGCCCCCATCTCCAGCGCTTTCCTCATCCTAAAGTCCATCAGTTCAACAGCTATAATCTTAGAGGCTCCTGCAGCCTTAAGAAGTCCGATAAACAGCAAACCTATAGGTCCCGCTCCAAGAACTACCGCTGTCTCTCCTACCTGAAACTCAAGCTTAGTAACTGCTGATACAACAGTGGAGAGAGGCTCAGCTAAGGCACCGTACTCCACTGGCACATCATCTGATATCTTGTAGAGCTGAGAGGAGGGCGCCACGTTGTACTTAGCGAAACCGCCGTCTCTAAAGATACCTAATGTATCAACTGGACAGATGTTGTACTGGCCCCACTTTACCCAAGGACAGCTCTCCCAGTCAACTATATTAGGGTCAACTACAACCCTATCACCTGGTTTAACGGACTTAACCTCAGGTCCAACTTCCACAACCCTAGCTATGTACTCGTGTCCTAGGATAACGTTCTCCTTAGCCGGGTGTCCAGGAGGGACTGAGAGTATGTGAAGATCTGTTCCACAGATACCAGCTGCCTCAACCTCAAGCAGAACGTCCGTCGGTTTCTCTATCTTAGGAACTGGTCGTTCCTCAAGCACTAGCTCACCGTTACCCTTAAAAACTGCAGCTAACATCTTCTTAGGAAGGCTCATCCTCTCACCCCCTAGAAGTTTTGAGCTCTCCGATATACCTTAAACACGTAGCTACCTTATATCCGTTAAACTCAACCCAATCTATCTCCTCAAATCCCCTCTCATTGAAAGCATCCACCACTAGGTCCTGATACTCAAATCCTAGCTCCAAACACATCACTCCTCTCTCAATTAGAAGCTCATGAGAGATTTTAGATAGCTCAAGGTAAAAATCAGGACCAGATTTATAAACGAAGGCTTCCCTTGGCTCAAACCATAGTTCTTTATGGCTCTCATACCAGTCTGGAGATACATAGGGTGGATTTGAAACTATCAGGTGAAACCTCCCCTGTCTCACTAACTTCTTCCATATTTCAAAGACATCACCTTCTATGAACCTTACCTCTAAACCTAGGGATATAGCGTTATCACGCGCCACTCTAAGAGCTCTCTCAGAGACATCAAGAGCGAGAACCTCTACCTTATCTCCTAGCTCCTTCTTGATCGCCAAAGCTATACAACCTGTACCAGTTCCCACATCCAGGACCCTGAGTTGCTTTTCGTGAAAGCTATCTCTTATCACCTTCAAAGCTAGATCAACTAGAAACTCTGTCTCAGGTCTGGGGATAAACACTCCCTCCTTCACTCTCAGCTTTAGATTCCTAAAATAGGTATAACCGATGAGGTAATCTAGGGGATAGCCAGAGGCTCTTCTCTCAGCCATCTCCAGTAGATGAAGGTAAACCTCGTCAGGGAGCTCGAAACTTCTCAGCTTTAGGAATAACTGTTCTCTTGAGATGTTTAAGAGAGCAGTTAATAATCTTTCAACTTCAAGATTTGGATCAGATATAAACTCAGAAGCCCTCAATATCTCTAGGAGCTTAGAGTAAACCTCTAGGAGTCTCATCAAGTTAACAATTAGGAGAATAAGCTCAGAGAACCTTCCACTAAAAAACAAAAAGTGTAATAGGGAAAGCCTATGAAAATCTGAAAAATAAATAAGAATCTAAAATAAACTTAAGCCCTTAAGTTTTCAGGGTTATATCTTTCAAGGGGAAATGGGCTTTAATAAAGTATATCTTCTCTGTAAGCTTAGATAGGAGGGATGGAGATGAAATTACTTCAGGTAGAGGACCTAAAGCCTAAACTGAATCTACCAGATTTCAGGACCACGGATGACCTAGAGCCTATAAAAGGGTTCATAGGTCAGGATAGAGCTGAGAGAGCGCTCAAGTTCGGCTTGAAGATAGAGAAGGATAACTTTCACGTCTTCGCAGCTGGTAAGAGCGGTACAGGTAAGTTAACAATGATAAAAACCCTATTAGAGGACATAGTGAAGGATATGCCGATTCCCAACGATTGGCTATATGTTCATAACTTCAAGAATCCTTCAGAGCCGAAAGCTATATCGCTTCCAGCAGGGAAAGGTAAGGAACTCAAGGATGACGTTAACAAGTTAGTGAGAGATGTCAGGGAATCTCTAAAAAAGGCTTTTGAGGATGACTCTTACGTGAGCAGGAAAGAAAGCATAATGAGGAAGTACATTCACCAGAAAGAGGAGCACATAAAGAAGCTCCAAGAGAAAGCTGCTTCAATGGGCTTCATCCTCCAGGTAGCTCCAGGCGGTTTCCTGCTCATACCAACGATTGGTGGCAAGCCTCTAAGCCAGGAAGATCTCCAGAGCTTAGATGAAGCGATTAAGAAGAAGATTGATGAGGACGCTAAGAAGATGGAAGAGGAAATCAGCCAGGCTATGAAAGCCATAAGGAAACTGGATAAGGAGCTTAGGGAGGAGCTGACAAAGTTAGATGAGGAAGTGGCTAAGAATGCTGTTTCTGACTACTTTGAGGAGCTCAGAGGAAAGTATAAGGACTACTCAGAGGTTATCAGCTGGCTTGACGAAGCTCAGGAGGATATCCTCAAGAATGTGGAGGTTATCCTAAAATCAGAGGAAGACGACAGGAAGCTTCAGAAGTA
>JALUEN010000109.1:0-897 GCA_027052755.1 bacterium
TCCTACGGTGCTCTCAGAGGATAGGAGTTTATGGAGACATTGCAACTTGATCTTTGAGAGCTTACCAGTTGAAGCAGTTCGCTATCTCAAGGAGAATTTCAGAGATGAGTTACTAGGCAAGTTATGGAAGATATACAAGGATATCAGATCCAGTAGTTTAGAGTTCATAAAGTTCCTTCAAAGAGGGGAGTGGAAACTGGGAGCCCTTGAGCTCTCCCTTCTAGTTGAAGCTTTCTCCAGCGATGAGATAAGCTCAGAGCTTAGGATAAAACTGTGGAGTTTTCTTAAGGATCTGGCTTCCAGGTTCTCCTTTGAAACTGTGGAGGGACTCCTGTATCTTAAGGTTCTGATCACCTTAATTGCTAAGGTTAGCTTGCCGATGAGACTTCAAGAGGAGGTAGAAAGCTATGTCCTAGACACCTTAAAAGAATTCTTCAGTAAACAGATTCAGGAACTCTATACTTTAGTGGATAGTGCCTCTAACTTCTCTAGATACACCAGTAGATTAGAGGATCTCCTAGATTACGTAGCTGAGGCCCTGAAGTGGTCTGATAAACTTAGGAGGTTGATCACTGACCTCCTCTCATCAGGAGACCTTAAGCTGATGAGGCTAAAGTTTTACAGAACACTACCTCCTAGATATGCTAACTCTTTTATCTCCTATGTTGCTAATTCTCATAAGCAAGAATCAGGAGAGAGCGGGAGTTCTCAAAAGCTCTTCTGTCTGAAGTGTTTAACCTTTTCAGAGTTTAGATCTCTTGAAAAGGCTAAGCAGGTGATTCCTCTTTGCCCTGCTTGTAGTGATATCACCTTCCTAGTGAGAGCTGAACCGATCGGTTGGGTATCTAGTTCTGAGAGGGTCTTAAAGGAGATAAATGGCAGGATCTTAGTAAATCT
>JALUEN010000109.1:907-2485 GCA_027052755.1 bacterium
CGAAGAGACAATAGGATCTTTTTAGGAGAAAGTGAGAAGCTGATCTTTAAAGAGATCCTCTTAGAGAAGATGGATAAAGAGGATTACACGAAGACTTTAAACAGCTTTATCTTAGAGGTTGAAGGTTTAGGGAGGCTAGAGGACTTAAAAGAGGTTACCCTTCTAACTGAAGAACCGCTTCCTGATAGTGCTAGGAGGTTCGCATTGAAGTTTTTCAAAGCTATTGAAGTACTTGATGAAGCTGGAGGTGATAGAGGTGGGGGTTTGGATAGATAATCTTAGGAATCTCCTGAGGTATAAAGAGGTACTGATACTTCACGGGAACGTCCGTGATACTGGCTATATCCTTGATGACAGGAGAGTTCGGGGCTTTGGAGATCTGATCAGGAGAATAGCTAAGGATATGAACTTTGAGGAGGTGATCACCTGGGGGGTGATCTACGATGATAAAGGGAAGCTCGGTGGCCCTCTGTGGTCAACTGAAAGGATAGAGAACTTAAAAACCGGAGAGATCTCTAGCAGGGTTACTTCTGCTAGGGATAGAGAGGTGGTTATCTTAACCAAATGGCTGGAAAATGAGATAAGGGATTACTCTAAGAGGAGGTTATTTATAATAAACTACTTAGATAAGTTAACTCCCTATAGCTCCCGCGGTATCTATCCCAAGGATATCGCTACCTTGATAACCCTTATTCAGAAGATCATAGATAACATAGCGCCGACGAACAGGTTGATAATGGTTGCTTTGAGGGATACCATGATACCAGTTGAGTATTACACCAACTCTCCTCGTGTAGCGGTGATGGAGATCCCTAAGCCTGATAAGGATGAGCGGTTAACCTTCTTCTCCTCAAAGCTAAGCGGGAAGCTGAAACCTGATGAGTTAGAGATGTTATCTAACATAACTGATGGGCTTTATATGAGAGATTTAGATAATATCTTAAGAGATGTTCTAGAGGAGCTCAAGAATGGAAACATTACCAGATACACCCTGAGGAAGATAGTTAACAGGTACAGGCTTGGAACTGAGGACGATCCGTGGAGTAAGTTACCTCTGGTAGGACCGCCTAAGGGGTTGATTGATAGCGCTGAGCCTTGGTTTAGAAGTAGGGTGATAGGACAGGATGAAGCAGTAACTGAGGTTGTTAAGGCTTTGAAGAAGGCTAGGGCAGGGGTTGTTGGGCTGGCTAGCGGTCAGGAATCAAAGCCTAAAGCGGTTTTCTTCTTCGCAGGCCCTACGGGTGTGGGGAAGACCTTCTTAGCCAAGAAATTAGCTGAGTACCTATTTGACACTGAGGAGGCTTTCATCAGATTTGATATGTCCGAGTTCAAGGAAGAACACACTATATCTAAACTGATCGGTTCACCTCCTGGATATGTAGGCTATGAGGAAGGTGGGAAGCTAACGAACGCTATAAGGGAGAAGCCGTTCTCTGTCGTCCTATTTGACGAGATAGAGAAAGCTCACCCTAGGATAATGGATATCTTTCTCCAGATTCTTGATGATGGAAGGCTTACGGATAGTAGGGGACAGACTGTTTACTTCACTGAGAGTGTCATAATATTCACCTCTAACAT
>JALUEN010000109.1:2495-4131 GCA_027052755.1 bacterium
GTACTAGAGCAACCGATAGCTTTGGTAAACCTATAGATGAGAGGGATAAATTGAGGGCTTTGGAGATGATAGAGGACCCTCAGGAGCGTAAGAGGAGGATCAGGGAACACTTCATAGAATCTGTTAGGAACTTCTTTATATACGAGATATCTAGACCTGAACTACTCAATAGGATTGGGTCCCACATCGTTGTCTTTAACTACCTTGATACTTACGAAGTCCAGAGGAAGCTTATAGAGGTGAAGCTGAGGGATATAGCTAATAACTTCAGGGAGAAGTTCTCTCACGTTGGTTATAGACTGGAGTTCTCTGAAAAGATCCCTGATTACTTCCTGGAGAAGCACAAGGCCTCTATATCTAGGTTTGGCGGAAGGGGCTTGGTGAACGCTATTGATGATGAAGTTGGACATCTCTTAGCTCAGCAGATGCTACTAGCTGAGCAGATGGCTAAACGAGATGTCCTATTCTATATAGATCTAACAGAGAAGGGAAGATTGATCTGCAGGATAGCTAAAACTTAGTGAAAAGGGAGTGGAAATGATGAGAGTTAAGGTGAAATTCCTAGGCCTTCTCCTAGTACTGGTCCTCCTGGTAACTTTTAACGCTTTTTCCAGGGAACCTATTCTAGTTAAGAGAGGGGAGATATCTTACTACTTGTTCCTGCCTAATTACTACAGCTCAGAGAAATCTTATCCACTTCTCCTCTGTTTCAGCCCTTCTGGGCAGGGCAAGATATTTCAGAAGTTCTATCCAGTAACTAGGAAACATGGTGTCGTTATGGTAGGGTCTAATAACTTCGCTAACATGATCCCAGCTAATAAGTTCATGCCGAAGATAATAGCAACTCTCATTGACCTTAAGAGGAGAGTTAAAATACGTGAAGGTGAGACTTACGCGTGTGGGTTCTCCGGTGGTGGAATGGCTACTTACGTCATCTCCTACTTCTACCCTGGTACCTTCAAGGGACTGATAGTAAACAGCGGTGCGATACATCCTAACCTGAGAAGTCCCTCTGCACTGAGGAGATTGAAGGTGAAAAAGGTTGCTCTGCTATGTGGGAAAAAGGATACAGTTGTCTCCTGCGATTACATGAGAGGGGATATGAAACTGCTTAGATCTGCGGGAATAGAGGTTAAGCTCTGGAAGTTCAGGGGAGGACATCAGCTAGCTCCTGAGTATATCTTCCAAAAGGCTCTCCTTTGGGTGATGAGTGGCTCTTAAACGCCTTTAAGGGGGAAGAGAGGAGCAATGAGGCTTAGGTATTGGAGAGTTAAGTTTCCACTCTCATTTAGCTCTAGGTTAAACGTTATCATTAACATACCTGAAGATAAGGAAAGTTGGGGAGCGATATTTGAGAGTTTGAGAGAGTTACTAGCTGAAGTAAATGGCTTTAAGCTATGGGTTCTAGGAACTCAGAGGAGCTATGATATAAATCTTGAGGATGAGCTCTTAGATCTGTCAGATAAGCTCTATGAGAGCTTCAGTGGAAAGCTAACCCTCTTGAGACCTCTGATAAAAGAGCTGGGAAAAGAGAAGGGGAGGGTATTAATTCTAACTGATAGGGATCCCATTGATCTTGAGGATTGGAGAGAGGAGGTGTCAGGTTGGCAGAAAATTGAGCCTCGCGCTAGAATAG
>JALUEN010000110.1:0-2652 GCA_027052755.1 bacterium
GTAGTAGCCTATACAATAGTAATTATATATCTAGCTTTGAGGATAAGAGGTTTAGTCTCAACGAAGAGATCTGAACAACGTTAAACCTAGTGGTAGGGGGAATAGGAGATGGGGAGATCATCCTGGGAAGATATCTTCTGGAAGGTAGATGGGATTTTAGCCAAGTATCCGCTCCTAGATCACTGGAGGTACGCTTGGAACAAGATATTTTCTTCAGATGTCCTAGTTGTAGGTGGTGAGAGGAGGAGGTATTCCAAGAGCGTTAAGCATTTCATAGCTGGAGTTATAGCATTGCTAACGATAATCTTAAGCTTCGCTTTCTCCTTCATGGGACTCTGCTGTTTAAGTTTCTCTCTGATTGGAACCACCTTCACTTACCTAGTAGGCATCGTATTTAGTCTAATCCTGAGCCTAATAGCCTCAAGTGTGGCAGGGCCTATCTTCACGGGACTGATGATATTTTTTTACAGAGAGGAGGTTAATAGAACTGGCGAGCCTTCACTGGCTTTAACCTTCTTCAGTGATCCCAAATACAAGAAGTTCGCTATAAGCACTATCCTAGCTTTCTGGATAACTGAGCTATTATCTATAGCGCTATCCTATATCTTATACCTTCCCTTTGCGCTTCTAAAGCTATATATAGGTCCCCTTATCTGGTTAGTTTTCAGCGCTGTTTTCCTTACCTTATGGTACTACATATCCTACTTCTTAGTTATCTCTATAGAGGAGGGGCTTGTCGCTGAATCCTCCGAGGACAGTTCTGGGTACCTGGAGGTGAAAGTAGCTGTTGAGGAAGAGACTGAGGAATCCAAGGAAGTTGAGGGTGTTATATTCCAAATGGAGGTCCAAGATACATCTAAGGGGGATTATAGTATAGAGGATATGATGAGAGAGTCATCAATAATAGCTGATGAGCTTAAGGGAATCTTCAGAAATGCGCTCCAGAGTAATATAGGTCCCCTTAAGTACGCCTTATCTAACGCTTACGAACACTTAAAGTACTCAATTAGGAGCGATAACAGGGATAGCTTGATAAAAGTTCTGCTATCTTCTCTGATGGTTTCCTTATCAGCTCTCCTCTTTGTAGGTCCTATAGCCTTGACTTTCCCCTTCGCTACTCTATCAGCTTACAGGGTGATAAGGGTTCTACAGCTTAGGAAGCTTAGAGAAGGAGCGTAGTGATATGGAAGTCAGCTGTGAGGAGAAACGAGCGTTGCTTAGTGATATGCTAGTTGAGCTTCAGAACTGTACTAGATGCCCTCTTCACCTATCTAGGACTAACGTAGTGTTAGGAGACGGTAATCCATGTTCAGAGGTTATGTTAGTAGGTGAGGCTCCTGGACGGCAAGAGGATTTACAAGGTAAGCCATTTGTTGGGAAAGCAGGACAGCTACTTGATAAGATGCTAGCCTCGGTGGGACTTTCTAGGGAACACCTCTATATCACTAATGTCCTCAAGTGCAGACCTCCTAATAACAGAGATCCGCTACCTGAGGAACTCACATCATGTAAGCCGTTCCTGATACGACAGGTTAGACTCTTAGAACCAAAGGTTGTGTTAACTTTAGGTAGATACTCCCTCTGGACGTTTTTAAGCAGGGGTGTAAAGATCTCCCAGGTTAGGGGGAAGCTTTTCTACGCGGAGTTCGCTTCTAAGAAGCTTATCGTCTTACCTACATTTCACCCTGCTTTTGTCTTAAGAAATCCTAAGTACGAACCAATCTACAAGAGGGACTTTCAGAAGTTGAGGGAGTTAATAGATACCTTAAATTTGAGATTATCACAGGATTAGAGATTGGGGGGAACGAGATATGGAGAGGGGAAGAGTAGCTCTCATAGACTTATCTGCGCTGGAGGAGGGCTTGAGGATAACCGATTTAAAAGAGATGGGATACGAAAGTATTATAATCCCTTCTAATGTCATTATTGAGCTTTACCGTAGGAGCAAGGAGGAGGAGAAAGCTAGAGCAGCTCTTCAGGAGCTGAGGGAGATATCTGAGGAACTTCAGCTAAAGGTAGTGGATATCCCATCTGATAGCCCTCAGGAGCTATGGCAGGTTGCCCTTGAGAGGGAAGCAGAGGTTATAACCGCCGATAAAGAGCTCTCGGAGATATATGAGGTTATGGGGCTTAAGGTGAAGCTGATAGAGAGAAAAGTTGATGAGAGCTTGCCTTTTGAGAAGTGGCTAACACCTT
The DNA here is from genome assembly GCA_027052755.1 of bacterium. Taxonomy (GTDB): domain Bacteria; phylum DRYD01; class DRYD01; order DRYD01; family JALUEN01; genus JALUEN01. Next base: position 2,197 of record JALUEN010000110.1, read on the forward strand.
ACACTACTAGCTTACACATAAAAGCTGGAGTTAATGTACAAAGGAAAGTAGGGACTCCGGGTAATTGGAAACTAGAGGTTTTAGAAGACGTGCCATCCCCTAAAGAGGTTGAGGATATGGTAGTGAAAATAGAGAGGTTAGCCGAGTTAAGTGAGGATGGATTTCTTGAGGTTAACCGTCCTGGCAGCTCTATAGTTCAGTTAGGGCGCTATAGGATTGTTATCGTGAAGCCCCCAGTATCTGATAACTGGGAGATTACAATCGTTATACCACTTGTACAGCTTCACCTGGATTACTACAATTTAAGTGGAAAGCTGATAAACAGGCTTGACTGGAGCGCAGAAGGTATAGTGATCGCTGGAGCACCGGGACATGGTAAGACTACCTTCGCACAAGCACTAGCTGAACACTACTATCTTAAGGGAAGAGTAGTGAAGACCTTAGAATCTCCTAGAG
>JALUEN010000110.1:2662-4107 GCA_027052755.1 bacterium
GAGCTACACGATATCCTCCTCTTAGCTAGACCTGACTACGTTATCTTTGATGAGATGAGGGATACAGAGGACTTTGAGCTGTACGTTGACTTAAGGTTAGCAGGAGTTGGTATGGTAGGCGTAGTTCACGCTACTACACCTATAAGTGCTGTTCAACGATTTATCAGTCGTGTGGAGCTGGGAACTATACCTCAGATAATTGACACAGTTATCTTCATTAAAGATGGTACCGTGGAGAAGGTACTTAGTTTAGAGCTGAAGGTTAAGGTTCCCACTGGTATGAAGGATCAAGGATTAGCTAGGCCAGTTATTGAGGTAAGAGATTTTGAGACAGGTGAACTAGAGTACGAGCTTTACACCTTTGGAGAAGAAACTGTTATCGCGCCTGTTGGAAGCATTGAGGTAGAGGATGAGGAGGATGAAGCCGCGAAGGTTGTAGCTGAGCTCCTTGAGGATAGAGTGAAGGAACTCTTGAAAACAGAGAAGGTGAAGGCTTTCGTCAGAGGAAGCCGAGCTGTTCTATGGATTCCTGAGAAGTATCGCTCCAAGTTGATAGGTAGGAAAGGGAAGAGGATAGAGGCCTTGGAACGTGAGTTCTCGCTTAGGATAGATGTTAAAGGCTTTGAGTAGAGAACTGATGATACGGAAGGAGGTGAGGCCTAGTGATGGGATACCATGAAAACCCTGGAGCAGAGCAGACGAGACAGGAGATCAAGGATGTTCTAGGAGATATGATAAAGAAAACCTTGGTCCAAGAGGATATCCTAGGACACCCTCAGCCCTGGATATTTATCCCTATGGTTTTGTTCCTGCTGATAGCTCTTTTTATCGCTTACAAAGCTTATACATTGCAGGTGTTATTAGGGAGCTTAGTGGTTATCCCTTACCTGATATCCATATCGCTTATAATCGGTGTTTTTTATGCTCTTCACTTATCCACTGGATACAGAATACTGATAACCCCTAAGAAATTAGTTGTTTATCATAAGGGAAAGGAGATCTTCTCTGCTCCTCACAGTGATGTTAACTTTAAGTATCTGCCGTCTTTCGGATATACTAAACTGGTTTTGACCTCAAAATCAGAGAGAGGAGAGGAGCAAAACCTTCAGATAATATCCTGGCAGTTCAAAGAGCTAGATAAGGTTATTGAGAGGTTGAAGAAGATAAGGTCAATGTACTCTAAGAAATAGATTAAGGACATAGAGATGAAAGCCAGTTCTCTCTCAGAGACGATATTTAGGAGATTGATAATTTTATTAGCTATATTTGGGATCCTACTACCTTTCTTTGAGGTACTTGATAAGTGGTACTCAAGCAGTTACCCAGCTGATAAGGTCAGCCTCTGGACCGCATCTCTTAAACCTTATTTTACTGATTACGTCAACGGAATGATAACCGATTTTCAAACTGGGACTGGGTATGAGGTCTTATGGACTGATGTACCC